>JAFUGL010000122.1 GCA_017469405.1 Lachnospiraceae bacterium
TCATCTACCATAGCACTTCCGCCATATTTTACTACAACTTTAGTACCATTAAATTTTTGTATGTATGGAAGTGCTTCTATAAGCGTTTGAGCTTTGGCAAGGACAGCATCCATTGAATTATTGTTAGTCATTTTTCATTCCTCTTCTTTCAATATTATTATAAAAACATCAAGCATAAATTATAAAGTTCTGATTTAATAACAATCAGTATATAAATAAACTTATGAACGATAATCCGCATTTATCTTAACATAATCATATGTAAGGTCGCAACCCCATGCCGTAGCTTCATACTCTCCCATATGAAGCTCACATTCAGCTGTAATTTCCTTAGGCTCAAGTATTCTAAGAGCCTCCTCCTCTGAAAATTCAGGAAGCATACCCTTATCTATAAGCTTGATTGAGCCTGCCTCACTAACCATTGTTATATCTACCTTATCGGGATCAAATTCCGCACCCGAGTAACCCATCGCACAGAATATCCTTCCACAGTTAGCATCTTTTCCAAAGATTGCAGCCTTAGTAAGATTTGATGTAATTATTGATTTTGCAAGAACCCTTGCTGTTTCATAATCAGGAGCACCGGTTACATGTGCAGTAAAGAGTCTTGTTGCACCTTCTCCATCCTCTGCTATATTTTTTGCAAGGAACTCACAAACTGTATATAGCGCCTCATAAAAGTTCTTGTAGTCGTCTGTATTTTCATCATTTATCTCATTATTCAAAGCAAGTCCGTTTGCCATAAATATAACGGTATCATTCGTTGAGGTATCACCATCTACAGAGACCATATTGAAGGTTTTATCAACTATCTTGCGAAGTGTACTAAATGCCAAATCATAATTTATCTTTACATCTGACATGATATATCCAAGCATAGTTCCCATATTTGGATGTATCATGCCTGAACCCTTACACATGGCACCGATACGGCATGTATTTCCTCCCACTTCGAATTCAACTGCGATATCCTTTTTATGTGTGTCTGTAGTCATTATTGCTTTAGCTGCATTTTCTGCTTCAACAGGATCATCAGAAAGATTATTTGAAAGCTCTTTTACACCATTTACTATCTTTTCTATAGGCAGCTGTGGACCGATTACTCCGGTCGAACCACAGATAACATATTCCTGTTCAATTCCCATAACCTCTTTTACCGCATCAGCGGTAAGTTTACAACTTTCCAAACCCTGTTCGCCTGTTGCGGCATTGGCAATACCTGTGTTTACAACGACAGCCTGAGCTTTCTTTGATTCATTTACAATCTTCATATCCCATTTTACGGGAGCAGCCTTAACTTTATTTCTCGTAAATGTTCCGACACATGTTGCAGGCACCTCACTTACAAGAAGCATAAGGTCACGGTTTGTTCCCGAAGGCTTGATGCCTACTCGCATACTTGCACATTTATATCCTTTTGCTGCGGTTACACCGCCATCTGTTATCTTCATAATATATCGTCCTTTCTCATTTACATCCTGTATATAGACTATAGATCATTAATATCCTACTACTTTCCAATCAATCCTGTCTGCTCCGGAAGTCCAAGCATTATGTTCATGTTTTGGACAGCAGCACCGGAGGCACCCTTTCCAAGATTATCGAATATTGCCGTTACTGCGATTTGATTCTCGTGACCATATACCGCGATTTCAAGATTATTGGTTCCTGCCAAAGCATTGGCATATATGGTTCCAGGCTTTTCTTCTTCAAAATCTCTTACCTTAATAAAGAACTCATCCTGATAATACTCCTTAAGTCTTTCACAAACTTCTTTAGCTGTCGGCTTTCCATTTAAAAGTCTGCTCTGAAGCATAACAGTAGTTGCCATTCCCTTATAATAATCATCTACTACCGGTAAAAAACAAGGAGCATAAAGAAGTCCTGTTACCTTCTGCATCTCCGGTATATGCTTATGCTTAAGTGTACGTCCGTAGATACCCGGGGCAAAAAGCTTTTCATCCTTATCTGCCGACTCATAGTCAGCTATCATACTCTTACCGCCTCCGGAATAACCTGTGAGTGAATAACAAGTTACAGGATAATCCTTCGGAAGAATCCCCATACGTACCAGAGGTGCAACTATGGAAATCATTCCTGTTGCGTGACAGCCCGGATTGGCAACTCTTTTTCCTTTTGCAATCTTATCTCTTGCTTCCTTTGAAATTTCCGGAAATCCGTAAACCCAGTCATCATTGGTACGATGAGCTGTGGAAGCATCTATTACCTTTACATTTTCATTTTCAATCAATGAAACAGACTCTATCGCTGCCTGATCCGGCAGGCACAAAAATACGATATCCGCTTCATTTAAAAACTTCTTTCTTTCACCGATATCATGTCTTTTATCTTCTGCAATTTTTAAAAGCTCCAAATCCGTACGCGCACCGATTCGGTCGAAGATCTGCAAGCCGGTTGTTCCGCTTTGTCCATCAATATACACCTTTGTCTTCATAATCATTCTCCGTTCCGTATAGATTATCTATAATAAATTAAATACTTCATCTAAACCATACTAAAAATGTTTTTACATGATATTTCTTATTAAATATGGAAACTTCGCTCATTATACAACCTCATCATAAAATATGCAACATAAATTTATATTTTTTTGAATATTTTTATGAATATATGCATAATTTTGTATATTTTAGAGTTAATATGCATATTTTTATGCATATTTTTCAAAAATAATAATTGCATTTATCGTTTTAATGTTATATACTGTAGTACAGCGACTGCAAAGAAAAATATTCATTTTCAAAATACAGTCAAATCGAATAATCATGATAAGAAAGTTCTTATCTGAAATGTATAATAATTTAGGAGGAAATTAAAATGAAGGAAAAAGTTATACTTGCATACTCAGGCGGACTTGATACTACTGCTATCATCCCTTGGTTAAAGGAAACCTATGATTTTGACGTTGTATGTGTATGTATTGATGTTGGACAGGAAAGCGAGCTTGATGGTCTTGAGGAAAGAGCAAAGTACTCCGGAGCAGAAAAGCTTTACATACTTGATGTAATAGATGAGTTCTGTGAGGACTACGTTATGCCGGGCGTAAAAGCAGGCTGCGTATACGAGAACAAGTACCTTCTCGGTACATCATTTGCAAGACCTCTTATCGCTAAGAAGCTTGTAGATATCGCAAGAAAAGAAGGCGCAACTACTATCTGTCATGGTGCTACCGGTAAGGGTAACGATCAGGTACGTTTTGAGATTAATATAAAGGCTCTTGCACCTGACATCAGAGTTATCGCAACCTGGAGACAGCCTGAATGGACAATGCAGTCACGTGAGGACGAGATTGCTTACTGTAAGGCACACGGCATCGACCTTCCGTTTGATGCTTCACATTCTTACAGCCGTGACAGAAACTTATGGCATATAAGCCACGAAGGTCTCGAGCTTGAGGATCCAGGCAAGGAGCCAAACTGGGATCACCTTCTTGTACTTGGCACTCATCCTGAAAAGGCACCGGATGAAGCTGAATATGTAACCGTTAAATTTGAAAAGGGTAATCCTGTTGCAGTAAATGGCAAGGAAATGAAGGTTGCAGATGTAATCCGTGAGTTAAACAGACTCGGCGGCAAGCATGGTGTAGGTATCGTTGATATCGTAGAAAACCGTGTAGTCGGAATGAAGTCACGTGGTGTATATGAGACTCCGGGCGGAACAATTCTTATGGAGGCTCACAAGCAGCTCGAGGAGCTCATCCTTGACAGAGATACACTTGCATACAAGAAGCTTATCGCAGATAAGTTTGCTGATATGATATATGAAGGAAAGTGGTTCTGCCCACTTCGTGAAGCTCTTCAGGCATTTGTAGAGAGCACTCAGGAGCGTGTAACCGGTGAGGTTAAGTTCAAGCTCTATAAGGGTAACATCATAAAGGCAGGTACTACTTCACCATACTCACTTTATTCAGAGGAGCTTGCATCATTTACAACCGGTGAGTTATACGACCACAAGGATGCTGAAGGCTTCATCCACTTATTTGGTCTTTCAATGCAGGTTCGTGCAATGCTTGATCAAAAGAGGGATAAATAAGGGTTAATAATTATTATTCTAAAAAAACGCAAGATAAAAATTGCTGTATAATATGAAAAACGCACATTTAAAATGTGCGTTTTTTATATTCTTATTCTAAAAAATCCAATATAAATCTCCTATATTCATCTCCAAGAGGTATCTCATAATCCGCAATAAGTTCTCTCCTGTCGGTCATAACTGTTTCATTTGATATCGGATTATATCCTTCCTTTTTTACATCCTTATAATAAACTCCTATACCTCTTTTCTGCCATGACGGGAGGTCATTATAATTAATTCCTTTTTGAAATAAAAGCTCGTTTTTAAAAGGTACATCTTTACCTTCAAGTTCCAATGTAGCCTCATTTTGATTTGCACCATCTTTTCGAAGCGCCCAATAGCAATGTGCATTTAAAGAGTTTCTGTGCGAGTCCTCCTGTCTCCATATAAAATAATCAGCCACTTTTTCTTTATTTGGCAATGGAATGACTCTTGCATCAAAGGTTGCCACACGTCCGAGTGCCAGTGAAAAAGCAGCACTCGCCTCTCCTGCCAAGGTTGTATTTATTTTTCTTACCTTTCTGCCAAAAGTATTATCATCAGGATGAAACAAAAGTGATATCTCATCACTTTCTGTATATCCGTAAATGATTCGAAAACCGCATTCCATAACACTCTTAACAGTGTCCACCATTAAATCTCTGAATTTTATGTCAAACGGAGCTTCAAATTTACATATTTCCTTTGTCAATTTGGTAAAAGAACGACCATCAAGTCTTACAACAATATACATATCAGGAAGAATATACTGATCAAGTGACTCTTCATAGACTCTCATTTGCTTATCAAAATCATCAAACCTCATTTTTGCTCTCCTTCCTTCCAATCTTCTATAGAAAAATTCCCATCTTTGATATACACATAATACAGTTCATCAAAGCCTTCGGTTTTACTTGGCAATTCTATTTTTTTATATGTTCCCAAAACCGCAACGTCAGGTACCTTTGCCTTTCCTTCTCTTAAATTATTTCTCTCCAGACATTCAGACACCGATGACTGAAAATAATACCCTATAAGCTTGTATCCATTATCTTTTGCAGACTCTATGTACCTTTCCCTGTCTTCTGCAGTCGGATTAGTATTATCTATTACAAATGGCAATTCTTTTTTTATACAATCATCAAGTAATATTTTTTCCTTATTCCTTGTGTGCAATGTATCAAGATTTATATGTACATAATTTTTAAAATATTCATTATAAAAAGTACTTTTTCCACTTGCCTGAAGTCCTATAAAAATCACTGCTTCTTTTATTTTCTTTTCCATATTTTTTCCTTTATCATACTAATATTACCAAAATAACTACTGATAGTTTTCCTGTAAAAAATTATAATACTTATAATTCCTGTATCTGTCACTAAACCATAGGTATATTTTTTTACAAAGATTACTTCTAATCCAAAAATATAGGCTCATTGTCCAATATATTTTGCACAAGAATTTTCACCGTAAAAATTGGAAATTTACTTCAGTTTCTTATTGCTTTCTATTCATAAATGCCGGTTCCATATATTCTATACTTCCCCGTGATATTCCCAGACCTTTGGCTATGTCTTTATAATCCGAAACAACCTTCAATATATTCCCTATTATTTCTTTTGCTTCATCCTGCTTTAATCCGAACTGATTAGCAACACTCAATGCCAAATCCAAATCAATAGTATTATTAGTTTCATCAATGTACAAGGATAATGAATCACCATAAGGAACCGGATTCACATCATACATCGGAGAAAGTCTCCATCCTTCTTTCTCTAATATAAATCCATGATTTCTAAGATGATCATCTGTATTTGAAATAGACATATTAAAAACTATTCTGCACCACAATTCCTTTAAATCAGCTTTAGGGGATGCACCCTGACTTTTCAAAAAAGATGCAATTTCAAGATAACTTTCATCCTCTCCATCATTTCTTCCAAGCATAGTCATTGCGGAAGAAAAATGAACTCTCTTTTTTATCTCCCTGTCAAATCTTTTTGTTAAAAATGTCGAACCATTTTTACTGTCTTTTTCAAGCTTGGCTTCAGGCACATTAAGTCCACTTTTCACTGCTAATTCATGTGCTACCATCTCCCATGCACCGATATCATACTCATCATTTTTTGATGGGAATTTTGCAATCCAAATAGAGCCATCCGGTGCTTCAACTGATGCCTTCGGTCTTGCGCCTCCAAGTGACGAACCCGGAGCAATAAGTTGGCTTATCCACCTGTCATCTAAACCGGATTCATCCTTCTCATATGCCAACGATGCAGCCTCAAGCTTCCTTAAAGAAACCCAAGGAGGAGTTGCAAAGTCTCTATCATTGGATAAAAATTCTCCACCTTCATTTAAAGAAAATCTTAAAGCTCCCATACGTGACTCATCATAGACTCCGAGCAAATAATCACTTTCAGTTAAGCTTCGTGGTTTCCTTTGTTCTTTTTTGGCAATTATATTTTCCCTTCTTTGCATTAGTCGTCGTCCCCATCTGTCAGGGCACGAATCGGAAAAAATGCCAAACATTTTTTTATCAACGGCTGTATATTGTCTTCCACTGTAAAGATTCAAATCTGCGTCCAATATATATTTTTTATTTTTATTCAACAGCCATAAAGAATCATATTCAAAGGAATAGTTTTCTTTTCCCTTTGCCGTATCAACATATAATCTTCCTATAAGATTAGGAAGATTGTTGCTCCAATTTTCATATACATATATTATTTTTTGATTTTCCATAATCATTACCAATCTTCCTTCTTACTAGCTCTCCTTTTTGTCTCAAGTCCCAAATCCTGCAGCTTCCTCCCAAGCTCATCATCCTTTGCAACAAGAAGCAAATCTTTATCCATATTATTTAACGCATGAAGTGCCGCTGCGTAAGCACCTATGGCAACAGAAGGTGAACCCTTTTCTATTTGCCACAAAGTAGTCCTGCTTATTCCTGCACGCTCTGCTGCCAACTCAACAGAGATGTCACGTCTTAACCTTGCAAGTCTAATCTGGTCACCCATTTGCTCTAATATTCTTTGTGTCTGTGGCAATAACACAACCTTACTTTTACCCATAATATTTGTTTGCTCCTTTTAATCTTTACAAAACTCCTAAAATATAATTATCATCCAAAGAAAAGCATCTTTTATAATGTTCATAATTATAAACTTTTATAGTAGTTTTGTCAATATTTATAAACGTTATAAATAACCGCATCAAATTTTTTATTTTCCTTTATTCACTTTTATTTTCTTTTATTCACTTTTACTTTCTTTTATTTTCTTTTATTTTTCTTGTTTTATCTTTCTTTTATTCTTCAGTCAAGCAAAACAATCACCCAATAAAAAACTTTTTTAACACATCCTAAAAACCTGAATAATATATACCATAAAGAATTAAAGCGGAGGCTAAAACAATGAGTGATTTATCTGCAACTCAGTGTGGATGCGGCTGTGATAACGGTTTCGGCTTTGGCGGAAATAACAGCTGCTCATGCATAATCATCATCTTATTATTGCTTAGCTGCTGTGGCGGCAACAATGGTATATTTGGCGGCAACGGATTTGGCGGCGGATGTGACTGTATCTGGATTATCCTTATTCTCCTTTGCTGCTGTGGCAACAATGGCGGATGTGGCTGCTAATCATATTTATTTTTAAATGGGGCTGCTGCTTTATGCGGCAGCCTTTATTTCTATAATTAATAAAAAAATACTTCATATCATATATTGTAAAAAGGAAAAAATATGTTTGGTCTTAACACAATGAATAAAATGCATCCTTTGGATAAGTTAATATCTGATGATTCATTGTGGCTGCTTGAAGCCATAGTCGCATTTGTCGATTATCCCTACAAGCGGATGCTTGTTATGCTTATAAAATATAAGGAGCTTATGTCCATTTTAAATTCTCTCAATGACAAGAATTACATATCAAACTGTGGTTTTGACTGCCATCCGAAAAGCACGGAGGATATGATAAATGATATGTGCAAATTTATGCCCGGTGATTTTTCTTCATCCATTCAAAACATGAGTAAAATGATGAATATGATGAACGCTATGAATTCTATGAATGCTGCGTCAAATGATAGACCCGGAAACAATTCGAACAATCCTTTCTCAATGAATTTTAATAATATGAATGATATAAATAAAATGTCCGAAATGATAAAAATGTTCAACATGAGTGCTGCTACAAAAAGCAACTTTTCTTCCACTTCAGATTACGAAAAAGCCAGCCGACTCTATGATGAATTCATGAACAATTCTTCTTATGATAATGATACATATTCAAATAAAAAAGAAAAATCAGAAGCCAACAATTTCAAAGAAGATAATATTTCAAATACAAACAACATTTCACCCGATTATGATGGTGATATCAAAGATAAAAACAATAATTCAAGCGGTGAATCAGATAGTCTTTATGAAAGTGTTTTAAATATATTGGACAACGAACAATAAAATCAGGAGGTTTATCATGTACAACAACTTCTTTAATCCTATGCAAAAAAATAACAATAACTTTAATAACAATAATTATCGAAACACAACTAACCAGCAAAGTGTCGACCAATATAACAACAGAAGAAACCAGCAATCAGGCTATAGCCAAAGTACCAGCAATCAAATTAATTCCGGATATCAAGATAACTCAAATTATCAACAAAAAAACTATACCGAAAAAGCCGAAAACTCTAACAGCAGCTTCAGGTCAGGTCCCGACCTTATGAACAATCAAAAGCTGTCCGGTATAGATCCGGTAAAGCTTAAAATCATCATGGAGATAAGCGAAAAGAGTAAGAATAAATCTGTCGAGGAGCTTCTTCCTGAAATCATGAAGATAAATCAGGAGTTAAACCGACGCAATATGAACTTCAGCAAAAACGAAACTGAAATACTTATGGACGTCATAGAGGAATCCCTCTCCCCTGCCGACCGTCAGAGATTCAATATGATAAAAGGTTTCCTTAATTAGTCAGCCTTTCTTTTCCATTTGCACTTGTAATATTTCGTGGTATAATAATAATCACTAGCAAAAATCAAGCTGATTTTACGGAGGAAAACATGGCAAATAATATAGACGATATAGAAACAAAAGATGAAGAAAAAAAAGACAACAAGGATAATAATGATGACTATGAAACTTACTGTTATCTCTGCAGAAGGCCGGAATCAACTGCCGGTCCTTTTATCACGCTTCCGGGCAATATGCACATTTGCAATGACTGTATGCAAAAAAGCTTCGATGCATTTAACAGTAATCAGATGCAGTTTATAGATTTATCTCATATGCCGAACATCAACATGTCACAGTTTATGCCATTTGATGATATTCCAAAATCCCAGAAGGTAAAAAAGAAAAAGAAGAAAGAGGAAAAGGAAGAAGAAGCACCTCTTACTCTTGAAAATATACCGGCACCACATAAAATCAAGGCTATGCTTGATGAATATGTAGTCGGACAGGAATATGCCAAGAAAGCAATTTCGGTTGCGGTTTATAACCACTACAAGAGGGTTATCACCAATACCATGGATGAAATCGAAATAGAAAAATCCAACATGCTCATGCTCGGCCCTACAGGCTGTGGTAAGACATATCTTGTAAAAACAATTGCAAAGCTTTTAAATGTACCTCTTGCCATAACCGATGCTACCTCCCTCACCGAGGCAGGTTACATAGGTGATGATGTGGAAAGTATTCTTTCAAAGCTTCTTGCAGTTGCCGACAACGATGTTGAAAAAGCCGAACGCGGAATCGTATTTATCGATGAGATAGATAAGATTGCCAAGAAGAAGGAAACCCGAAGCCGTGACGTAAGCGGTGAATCGGTTCAGCAGGGACTCCTTAAAATAATTGAAGGAGCTGAGGTTGAAGTACCTGTCGGTTCAGGAAGCAAAAATGCCATGACACCGATGACAACCATGAACACTCAAAACATTTTATTTATCTGCGGCGGTGCATTTCCTGATATAGAGGATATAATTAAGGAAAGACTTTCCAAGCAGTCATCTATGGGATTTAATGCCGACCTCAAAGACAGATTTGATGATGAACCTAATCTTATGAAAGAGGTAACTGTTGAAGACTTAAGAGACTTCGGTATGATACCTGAGTTTTTGGGAAGACTCCCGGTAATATTTACACTTGATGCGCTTGACAAGGATATGTATGTCAAGATATTGAAGGAGCCAAAAAATGCTATTCTAAAACAGTACCAGAAGCTTCTTGCTTTAGATGAGGTTAATCTTAAATTCGATGACACAGCCTATGAAGCAATTGCTGAAAAAGCTATGGAAAAGAAAACCGGTGCAAGAGCTCTTCGTGCAATAATCGAAAAATTTATGCTGGATATAATGTATGAGATTCCAAGAGATGATTCTATCGGAACCGTAACCATAACCGGCGATTACATAAACGGAAAAGGCTCACCGATTATAGAGCTTCGTGGTACAAACTAGATACATTTTTCAAAAGCATTTAGATTATATTTGATAAAACTATATGATGTTTTTAGTGAAAGGAGGCAACATGAATCCTGTTATAATTGCACATCGTGGTGCAAGTGCACTCGCACACCACGAGAACACTTTAGAGGCATTTAAAATTGCCATCAAATTAAAAGCCGACTACGTAGAATTTGACATAAGAAAAACCAAGGACAATCAGCTTATAGTTTTTCATGATGATGAAATAGACGGAAAAGAAATCTCTTCACTTACCTATGACAAGCTATGCAGCATAACTTCAAGAGAATACTATCGTGTTCCACTTCTGTCTGAAGTACTCGAGTTATGTAAGGGCAAAATAAAGCTCGATATAGAACTTAAGGAATCAGGCTATGAAAAGCGTGTCATAGATATGGTAACCAGACTTTACCGCTATGATGAGTTTATGATGAAATCATTTATCGACAGCACAGTCAAAGCAATTCACGACTATGACCCTTACATAAAAACCGGACTTTTACTCGGACGTAAAGGTGGTTCACTCAAAACCAAGCTTCACGAGTTTTTCCCTATGACAAGACTCGCAGCATGCAATGCTGATTTCGTTTCACCTTACTACAAGATAGCAACTCCCGGTTTTATAAAACGTATGAGACTCTATAACAAACCTGTATATGTCTGGACAGTAAACCGTGCGCGCAACATGGGAAAATGTATCTTAAATCATGTGGACGGTATCATAACCGACAAACCAAACGTTGCCATAAAAGTCAGGGCTTACATGCTTGATGATATAGAAAAGAAAAAAAGATTCTTAAGACGAAAAGCAAAATAGATATGACATGTAAACAGTGTAGCATTGGAACAATCACCTTGTCACACATGACAAATGACAATGTAAAATAAAAATATGTAAAATATCAAGATAAATATAGTTCAGAAAGAAGGGAACAAAAAAATGAAATACAAGGTAGGTTTTATAGGCTGTGGCAATATGGCCAAAGCCATAATCGGAGGACTTATAAATAATGCAGGTATAACACCTAATGAAATAATCGCAGCAGATGCATCAGCAGAAGCTATCAAAAAAGCATCAGATAATATCGGTATCGATACAACTCTTGACAATAAAGAAGTAGCTTCTAATTCAGATGTTTTATTTCTATCTGTTAAACCTCAGTTCTACGAAACAGTTATCGCTGAAATAAAAGATACAATTTCAGCCAATCAGATTGTAGTAACAATTGCACCGGGTAAAACTCTTGCATGGCTTGCAGAAAGAATCGGTTCTGATGTAAAGATTGTAAGAACTATGCCAAACACTCCTGCTCTTGTAGGTGAAGGCATAACTGCAGTTTGTAAAAACTCACTTGTAAACGAAGAAGAATTTTCATACATAATGTCACTTTTAAAAAGCTTTGGTCTTGCAGAAGAAATATCAGAAAACCTTATGGACGTTGTCGTATCCGTAAGTGCAAGTTCTCCTGCATATGTATTTATGTTTATTGAAGCTATGGCTGATGCTGCCGTACTTGATGGTATGCCAAGAGAAAAGGCATATAAGTTTGCGGCACAGGCAGTTTTGGGAAGTGCCAAGATGGTTATCGAAACCGGCAAGCATCCGGGTGAGTTAAAAGATATGGTATGCTCTCCTGCCGGCACAACAATAGAAGCAGTTCGCGTACTCGAAGAAAAAGGCTTCCGCAGCTCCGTCATCGAAGCCATGAAAGCCTGCACAGATAAATCAAGAAGTCTATAATTACATTTAATTATTTATTATAAGTTATGGGTGCATTTTATGAAATTCATTCAAAAAATACACCCATAGCTTTTTTAATTTTTCTTTTGTAGTTTTTCAGTTTCAAGTTCTTCAATAATACTTGAAACTTCATCCTCTGACATATCATTTTTTTCTGCAATCTCTGAAACAGAAAGTCCAAGCTCAAGGCACATTTCAATTCTGCCTTTTAACTTACCTGTTTTTCTTGCTTCTGCAATTCGATCACTAAAATAATGATCCATATGGGCTACTCCCTTCCTTTCTACTTCAATACTGTCGCCCCACTGTGTATCTTTAGTTAGCGCCTGCATTAGTTTTAAAACCTCATCTACATGTTTAACAACCTCTCTCGGCGCTATGTAATTTTTATTTTTTCTCATTTGTACAAAATAATCAGCTACAAATTTAAAGTCACTCTTGAACTTCTTAACCTGCTCGTCAGTCAGATATGCTATCTCAAATACATTGAT
Organism: Lachnospiraceae bacterium; assembly: GCA_017469405.1. GTDB lineage: Bacteria > Bacillota > Clostridia > Lachnospirales > Lachnospiraceae > Coprococcus_C. Next base: position 12,773 of record JAFUGL010000122.1, read on the forward strand.
TTTATAATCACTGACATATGGCTTGAGGTATTCCGGTATGTCTCCAAGACAATCATATAGTGAAAATCTCTTCCATCTTTTTTCTCCGAAATACAATACAAGAGTTACTACCGGATAACGTTCTTTTAACTCCTCATCTAAAGTCTCACTTTTGTAAGCCGCACCATCATAGCCTATAACCCTAAATGGCATATCGTTATCCACATCTGTCTGATTTTCCAGTCCATATAAAGCAATTCTGATTCTACCTTCTGACCAGAATTTTGATACATCTCTTTCCTGTTCGTGTAGAACACTATCATCTGCTTTATATTGGCTTTTATCTTTAGTATTTGTAAGAGATTCAGGATTTACTCTTTCTTGTCCGTCGAATAGAAGTACATTTACGATGTCAGCAAAAACATCGTTGTAATCCTCAAGTAGTTTTTCGGCAATGTCTTTCTCTGCCATTCCCACTCCTCCTTTACGTTATTTAGTTTTCTCTTGCAAATACTTTTATTAAGTTATAATAAATTACAACTTGATAATCTTATTTTAATAAATCATATATTATAAATCAATATACAAATTTATTAACTTAATAATCCAATTCATACATTCTTCTACTTAACAAAATAAATTTTTGCTTTAATATAAATCTCATAGTAAATTAATCGATCCACGCGAAGCGTGTTGGTTAGACCGGGGAGTAGTAAAGTAATTAAAGCCTCAGACAGATGCTAAGCATAGCGTTAAGCGACAGCGTGCTATGCGTGTATCTTGTATGAGGCTTTAATTATTTTATTACTCTATCCGGTATAACCAAAAACACCCTCTGTGTAAACAGAGGGTGTTCTCGAAAATATGAGATCAATCTTATAATGCAAATGATCCTTCTTCTCCATCAGCTGTGAAGTAAACCATACCAGTCTCTGGCTGATAATATACGTTTAACTCCTTGATTGACTTCTTACCTGATGTCTCAACTGCCTTAGCAACGATATCAGCTGTTGCTACCTGTCCGCCTGCGAACTCGATAACTACATTTTCCTTAGCTGCCTTAGCTGGAGCTGCCTTCTTAGCAGGTGCTGCCTTCTTTGCTGGAGCTGCTTTCTTAGGTGCTGCTGCCTTCTTTGCTGGAGCTGCTGCCTTAGCAGGTGCTTCCTTCTTAGCTGCTTCCTTCTTAGCTGGCTCAGCCTTCTTAGCTGGAGCTGCCTTCTTTGCAGGTGCTGCCTTCTTTGCTGTTTCCTTAGCAGGAGCTTCCTTCTTGACCTCAGCCTTAGCTGCTTCTACTTTTGCCATAGTTGAATCTACTGTTGCTTTCTTAACTGCCATTTTTGTTTTCCTCCGTATAAAATTTGAATTGTATCATAAATCTTTATGTCTATCTTATGTCTGCTACAAATAGGATATTACGCTTTTTTATTTTATTTTGCAAGCCTTTAAAAAATTTTCTTATAATTTTAACAAAGGATGTAAATAATATTTCCAAAAAATATAAAAATTGCACAAGTAATTTATCCTAAAAAAACAGATAATAAATTTTCATAAGTTAGTATTGTTTTAATACTAACTTAACTAAAAATTTTTTTATTTATTTAGAAAAGTATTTTTTATTAAATTGTATTTTTCAAATATATACTAAAAAATTTTTAGATAGTAGTTTTTTAATACTAATATTCATATACAATTCTTAATAATCATAAAACATAACATACGTAGAAGTGACATATGGACATATCATCGAGTAGGGGAGATGAAATCGTACCCTACTCGCGCGCGAGCTGCCGGTCAGCTTCAGCTGACATATTCCTTTCGGCAGCTCTATGCATAAAAAAGACTGTCACAAAAATATGCGACAGTCTTTTTTATGTAGTGAAAATTATTAGTTATAATTTTCGATACATCTCTGGAACATGCTCTTATCGATTCCGCAGTTTGGACATACCCAATCATCAGGTAAATCTTCAAATGCAGTTCCCGGAGCTATTCCGTGTTCAGGATCTCCTACCTCAGGGTCGTAGGTGTAGCCACATGGGTTGCAGAAATACTTATCCATAGTAAAAGTCCTCCTTATATATTATTTTTTTATTAACCAAAATATCTTTGAAGTAATCCGGCAAATGCCTTTCCATGTCTTGCCTCATCTCTTGCCATCTCATGAACAGTATCATGTATAGCATCAAGATTAGCAGCCTTAGCTCTCTTAGCAAGATCAGTCTTACCGTTTGTTGCTCCGTTTTCGGCATCAACTCTCATCTGAAGATTTTTCTTAGTGGAATCTGTTACAACCTCACCAAGAAGCTCTGCAAATTTTGCAGCATGCTCTGCTTCTTCAAAAGCTGCTTTTTCAAAATACATACCAACTTCAGCATAGCCTTCTCTATATGCAACTCTTGCCATAGCAAGATACATACCTACCTCTGAGCACTCGCCTTCAAAATTAGATCTAAGATCAGCGATTATATCCTCACTTACTCCCTGAGCAACTCCAACTACATGTTCAGATGCCCAAGTCATCTCTCCTTCCTGTGCCTTAAACTTTTCAGCAGGTGCCTTACATACCGGACAAAAATCCGGTGCTGTATCACCCTCATGTACATATCCGCATACAGTACAAACAAATTTCATAATAATACTCCTCCTTATATTTATAATGTAACCTCTTATAAGCCCGCATATAATAATCATATTATTATGCCAACTTATTTTCCTTTTTTAAAATAATAATTGCGAAACTAAATAATCTCTATCAAGTTTCGCAATCATTAAATCTTACCATATAAAAACGATAACAATTACTGTCTTATATGGTAACATATGAAGTTGTTAAAGTCAAGTTGGAGATACCGAAAAGACCGTGTAAATTTGTTGTCGGAAAACTTATTGTAGAGTACTCCTGAATCTGAGATAAGTGTTAGATATGTTTCACATATCTTACTACATGTTTATCTTTCTGTCAAAAAGGAAGCCCGTCGTCCGCTTCGCTACCGA
>JAFUGL010000123.1 GCA_017469405.1 Lachnospiraceae bacterium
AGATAATAAAACGGATCAAAAACCGCCTGATAATCCACTCCGTTGTAAACCCTGTTTACATATACAAATGTAAGCTTGGAATTACGTATGTCATCGCCAGGATAAGGCTTGGCATTTCTATATTCCTTTATTCCGTTTGTCCGGTAGTGATGCTCGTACGCCGCCAGATCTCCGCCGTATGCCTTCTGCAAATCTTCGTATCTGTTAGCATAAGCATATACATTAAAATCGCTGTCTGTTTCTTCGGCATGTGCAACATTTGAACTAAATATCATGGTCAATAAAACCGCTGCCATGCATAAAAATGCCAATATTGAATATCTTATTTTTCTCTTTGACATGTGCTTTCCTCCTTTTTCCAATTCTTATCATTTGTATGTTTTATATTTGATAATTGTTTGAGTATAAATTATAAATTCATATGTTCATCTTACTTAAAAAACCGCAGTAACTATCCAAGGACTATCAGGTGTTTTCTGCTCACACTGAACTGTAAATCCATCATAATATATAAGTGCATAGCCTGCGCTTTCATCGGTACATGCATTTACAACAACAAGATTTCCTCCGATTGCTCCTATTAAAGCATATGCATCACTTCCGATATACCCCTGGGCGATTGCCTTTAAATTTTGTGCCTCTGTTGTTGCTTCGGTCGGAGCCTCGGTAGGTGCCTCTGTTGGAGCTTCGGTTTGAGCCTGCGTAGTAGATTCAGTCGTCTTTTTTTCTTCGGTAGTCTTCTTTTCTTCTGTTGTTTTTTCCTCTGCTGTTTTTCCTCTTTTTCAGTCTTCTCTTCAGTAGTCTTCTTTTCCTCTGTTGTCTTTTTTTCTTCCGTAGTTTTTTCTTCAGTAGTATCCTCTGCTACATTTTCAGTAACCGCATCACTCTTTGTCGCAGTATCATCCGAAGATTTTTTATCTCCGCATCCACCAAGAGCAGCACATAAAACCATAGCACAAACCACACATCTAAACTTTCTCATCTTATCCTCCTACAATTCAACAATCATGTGCATCATATTCCATTTTTCGATTAACAAAGCAAATTATATCATAGCAAATAAAGTATTTCAATTAACTTATACTTATAATCATCATTTTTTCTATTTCCAATTTATACCTGTACTTCGCTTTTTTCTATAACATTTCACATACTCGAAACTGAAATAATAATTACTTATTCCATAAATCCATACAGTTTATCTTTACTTTCTGTTACAATCATAATCTCATAGTCATCCGGAAGCTCATCCTTACTTATGTATGCACCATAAACAAACTCCGCTTCCTTATGCTCTTCAACCTTTTCAAAGGATGCAGGTGTCGCTTCAAAGACAATTTCACCATCCGAAGAAACAACCTTCACAAATATAAGCGATGTATCATCTATGTAGCTTTCGTCCACATTTCCATAAACTAAAATTCTATTGCCTCTATCTTCTATATTAATTGTCGTTTTAGAATTATCTATAATTTCAACACCCTCTGCCTTATAGTCTTTCTCTGTATAATCCGAAAGCTCTCTTCTTGGTGCATCCATATAAGGAAGATATTCTATAATCCATGGGATATTTCTCTCAACAATTTCGTATATAACCGTATCCGCATTTTGATATGTAGTCTGATCAAGATCAACTGGCTGTCCCTTTGAGAAAAATCCTCTTTGATACTCATCAGCTATATAAGGAATAGTAGCATTACCATACGAATCCCTAAACATAACCAGTGAACCTTCGGCACCTGGATTTTGTGTAAGGATTATCGGGTCCTCGGTACTTTTAACATCATTTACATAGGTATACTCGTGCTCTTTTTCATAGATAAAATTATCATCCAGAGCATCAAGCGACGGATAAAGGATATTGTACAAATCTCCGCGATGTGAAGCCTCTATCTTATACGGTTCCTCCGTATAATCATAATGCTCTTTGGAAAGCTCATCCAAAAGCAAATCCACCGCAAACGTTGCACCTTCATTATTCCAATGGCTGTCCCACTTGTGATACATGATTCTTTCATCATTTAAAAATGCCGTGTGTAAATCTACAAAATTTATATCACAAGAAAGCATATCATTTCTTAATCTTTCAAAATTAGTCGGCTTATCGCTTTTTATATAATTATCCGGCATAAACTCCGGATAAAGAGAGTTCTTGTTTGGTGCTATCGTAAAAAGAAAGCTTACACCCTTAGCCTCACAGTTTTCCTGTAAAAGATAAAGCACTCTTGCCGCACTGTGTATCTCCCTTTCAGACATCAAATCCTCACCGAGGTAATCATGCATGCTCTCACTGTAATAAAGCCAGCCGTCTTTTCCAAGCACCACTCTTTCCTGATTGGAGGTCTTAAAAACCTTCGCCTTTATCAAAGCATCTGCCGTGGAAAGCTCCTGTCTGAATGCAAAATTATCCGAAAAATAATCCGTAAGCTCGTTAAAGAAATCAAGGTTGATTTTATTTTCCTTTACAAGCTTTGGAAGCTTTGCCGCCTCTCTTTTTTCCTTATCCATATCTGATTTTGAAAATGGCATAAGCACCGATAAGGATAAAAGCATTCCCATAAAAATAACAATATATAATTTTGATAAAATGTCCTTCTTGTTCATAAAGAACTCCTCAATTTTTAAACATAATATAATGATTAATAATATAAATCATAAGTTTTCGTTTATCTGATTATATTAATCTGCTGCAAATTAAAATCTAAAATATATAAACGGATTATAAGCCTCCGATGCAAGATTTAAAATGCATAGGAAAAGAAGTAAAAGACTTCCCACTGCTGCTGCCGACTTATATATTTTCTTATCTGAAAGCTTGTCCTTACAAAACTTCATAACCGGATATGATAATACAAATGCCAATAATATCACTGTTACATTGTAAGGATTAAACAGTCTGCTTACCAAAACAACAGATGCCCTGTTTTTTGTAAATCCGGCAAACATTTTTCCTATAAATGAAAGTGCGATACTTATATTGTCTGCTCTGAAAAATACAAAGCCAACCGTCACAACTATCCATACATAGATATTTTTAAGAATTTTTACAGCTATATTATTTGATAACCTTTCTTTGTTATTGCCTTTTTCATTATTATCAATCTTACTATCTTCTGATAATTCCTTATTATTCGAGTTTCTTTCTCTTCGCTTTTTAAATCCCACATTGACCGCATCCTCTATAATAAGAAATGCTCCATGGAAAAGTCCCCAGACTATAAAGGTCCAGTTTGCGCCATGCCAAAAACCGGTAAGGAAAAATACTATAATCTTATTAACATTTGTTCTGAGTCTGCCCTTTCTGTTGCCTCCAAGCGGAATATACACATATTCCTTAAACCATGTTGAAAGAGAGATGTGCCACCTTCTCCAGAACTCCTTAATCGAAAGCGAACTGTATGGGTGGTCAAAGTTTTCAAGGAACTCAAATCCAAACATTTTCGCAAGTCCGATTGCCATATCAGAGTATCCACTGAAATCATAATAAATCTGAAATACATATGTAATCGCTCCTGCCCACGCTACAAGCGCATTATATCCTGTTATATCAAGCGCATAGATAGTGTCCGCAATCTGCCCCATGGCATTTGCTATTATTACCTTCTTGGCAAGACCTTTTGTAAAACGCTCCATACCTGCCATAATCATCTGTGATGAAGCTTTTCCCTTACCATCTATACCTCTTTTGCCAAGCTGCATATCTATATCGTGATATCTGACGATTGGTCCTGCTATAAGCTGCGGGAAAAATGCTATATAAAGCAAAAGCTTAAAGAAATTCTTCTGCACCTGTTTTTCATCCCTATAGACATCTATTACATAGGACATAGCCTGAAATGTATAAAAAGATATACCTATAGGAAGTTCAATCTTAGGTACATGTATCGTAAGGCTGAAAGCCTGATTAACAGACTCAATAAAAAATCCGGTATATTTAAACACGCCAAGAAGACCTATATTAAACACAACCGATAATATAAGCCAAAGCTTTCTTTTACCATCTGTTTTACTCAAGAGTCTGCCAAACAGATAATTCATTATTACAGAGCCAAGCATAAGAAATATATTAATCGGCTCTCCAAATGAATAAAACAACAGGCTCATTATGATCAAAACAGCATTTTTATATTTAATTGAAAAAGGTAGGTAATACAATATAAATGTCAACGGCAAAAATGCCGTCAGAAAAATCATCGAAGAAAAAACCACTTTTTCTTCCTCCACACAAAATTTCTACACACAACCTACACTTTACCTCAAAAACAATTGTATGTCAATCAACATAGGTTTCTCGCATAATGTGGGTACATTAACAACACTTGAATGAATCTTCACACTTATATTCATGTAGGAACATATATAAAAAGGGCTGATACACAACTATCCAGCAATTTGTGAAATCAATAAGCTCAAATCCTTTATAGGTGCTAAAAATCGAAAACTCACTACGCTCAAACAGTTCGATTTTTTTAACGCACCTATTTCGGATTCTCGCTTTTGATTTTACACAAATTGGGATAACTGTTGTTGTATCAGCCCTTCTATATATGTTCCTAAACTTTACTTTATCGGTTATGAAGATTCATTCAAGTATTATTTATGTACCCACAGCTTGAAACCGCGCTACATAGCGCGGTTTTAAGCTACAGGTATGAAAACTCCTGATACATGTAATGTTTCAATAAATTTAGTATGACATATAAAGAAATCAGGTGATATTTAAAACATTTGACCCAATTTGTGATAAATCAGCAACGAGTACTTGAATTGATTTTGCACGTTTAAAACCAATATGTTTGAGCGAAGCAAGTTTATTGGTTTTGTGCAAAATCAAAGAAAGTACGAGTGCTCTGATTTCACAAATTGCTGGTTAGTTTTAAATACCACCTGATTTTCTTTTATGTCATATGACAGAGTAAATTACATTACATGTATCAGGAGTTTTCATGCCTGTCATTATGCAAGAAACCTATGTTTTATGCCTTGTTCTGTTCAGCGACAAGATGCTCACTGTTATATATCTGTCTTAATTTCGGCTTTTCAATCTTGCCGGTTGGGTTACGAGGAATGTCCGCAAAGATAATCTTTCTCGGACGCTTATATCTTGGAAGTTCCTTACAGAACTCATTTATCTCATCCTCAGTTACGCTTCTGCCCGGCTTAAGTTCGATAATGGCTGCGGAGATTTCTCCGAGTCTCTTGTCTGCTATACCAATAACAGCAACGTCCTTTATATCATTATGTTTGCTTAAGAAGTTCTCAATCTGTACAGGGTAGATATTTTCTCCACCGCTTATGATTACATCTTTCTTTCTGTCAACGAGGAAGATAAATCCATCCTCATCATACATAGCCATATCACCGGTGTAAAGCCAGCCTTCATCGTCAAGTACCTCGGCAGTTGCCTTCTCATCCTTGTAGTAGCATTTCATAACACCAGGACCCTTAACTGCAAGCTCGCCTACATCACCCTTTGGAACTTCATTCCTATTTTCATCAACAATCTTAACCTCCCAGCCGTAGCCCGGAACACCGATAGCTCCAACCTTATGGGTATTTTCAACTCCAAGATGTACACAGCCGGGTCCGATAGATTCGCTAAGACCGTAGTTTGTATCATAATCATGATGTGGGAAGATTTCCTTCCATTTCTTTATCAGACTCTGTGGTACAGGCTGAGCACCTATATGCATAAGTCTCCACTGGTCAAGCTTATAATCCTCTATCTTAAGTTCTCCCTTTTCAAGAGCAAGAAGTATATCCTGTGCCCAAGGAACTAAAAGCCAGACTATTGTACAGCCCTCATTTGAAACCGTATCAAATATAGTTTTTGGAGTAACACCCTTAAGAAGTACAGCCTTGCTTCCCGAGATAAGGCTTCCGAACCAATGCATCTTAGCTCCGGTATGATAAAGCGGAGGTATGCAAAGGAATACATCATCATGAGTCTGTCCATGATGCTTCTGCTCAACTGCTGCCGAATGCATAAGTGAACGGTGAGCATGAAGTATAGCCTTTGGAAATCCAGTTGTTCCTGATGAGAAATATATCGCTGCATCGTCATCATCTGTAAGCTTTATATCAGGACTCTTACTTGAACAGTTTGCTGCAAGAGTTGTATAGTCCTCCGCAAATGTAGGGCAGTTTTCACCTACATAAAATAACAGTCTGTTTTTTTCTATCTCATCGGCTATCTCCTCTATACGTCCTATAAATTCAGGTCCGAATACGAGAATGTCTACATCTGCAAGATTGAGACAATATTTTATTTCCTCTGAATCATATCTGAAATTAAGTGGTACAGCAAGTGCGCCGGTTTTTAAAATTCCAAAATATATCGGAAGCCACTCGAGGCAGTTCATAAGAAGAATTCCAACCTTATCTCCCTTCTTTATACCTCTTGATAAAAGAAGATTTGCAAATCTGTTTGCCTTCTCATTAAATACATGCCAGGTAATCTCACGTCTGTAATGACAAAATGGATTGGCTTCGATAAGCTCATAATCTCTCCATGTTACTCTTCTTTTTTCCTGTATATCAGGATTAATCTCAACAAGACATACCTCATCGGCATAGTCTCTTGCATTTCTCTCTAAGTATTCTGTAATCGGCACCTTACTATCCTCCTATTTTTTTTTTATTTTTGAAATACGAGTTACTTCATTACTTCGTAATTCTCGCAACTCTACAGACTATATCCAACCTCAAAAGCCTTAACATTGATATCAACAGTCTTAGGCGGAACTACATTTTTAATAGTCTCTACCCAGACCTCTTTATCAAATTCCATCTTGGTTGCAACCACACCGAGAATTATTGTATTAAATACTCTTGTATTGCCAAGTTTTTCTGCCTCTGCCATAGCATCAAGAGAAGTTACATCGTATTTTTTAGAAAGCTCCTCGATAATATTTTCAGGATACTCACATGCACCTGTAACAACCGTCATAGGATCGATACGCTGGTCATTTACGATTATGTGACCGTCCTTCTTTAAAAAGTGAGCATATCTTAAAGCCTCGAGTCTCTCAAATGCTATAAGTACATCTGCCTGTCCTTCCTCAACTATAGGCTCCGCTACATCATGTCCGTATCTTACATAGGTTACAACACTTCCTCCTCTCTGTGCCATACCGTGCACCTCGGAGATTTTAACATCATATCCGCTGGCTGTTGTAAGGTTACCGAGTATACGGCTTGCAAGAAGTGTACCCTGTCCACCTACGCCAACTATCATTACATTTACTGTCTTTTCAGCCATATTACTCACCTGCCTTTACTAAAGATATCGCTTCAAACGGACATTTGCTCTGACAGAGTCCGCATCCGTTACACATGGTTTCATCTATTATGATATGTCCGTCCTTTTTGGTAATTGCAGGACATCCCGGTACAAGACAAGCTCCGCAGCGTCTGCACTTTTCATCGTCAACTACATATTTACCCTTTGGAACGTATTCCTTAAGAAGTGCACAAGGTGACTTTGCGATGATGACCGAAACAGCATCTCTTGCAACTTCTGTCTTAACTATCTCCTCAAGCTTCTTTACGTCAAATGCATCGACCTCATATACATGTTCAATTCCCATAGCCTTACAGAGATTGTAGATATCTATGGCATAAGTAGGCTCACCCTTAAGAGTCTTACCGGTTGCTGCATGATCCTGATGGCCTGTCATACCGGTTGTAGAATTATCAAGTATGATAACTGTTCCGGTTGACTTGTTATAAACCATATTCATAAGTGAATTGACACCTGTATGAAGGAAGGTTGAATCTCCGATAACAGCAACCCAGTCCTTTATGAACTCTCTGCCCTTTGCCTTCTCCATACCATGAAGCATGGAAATACTTGCTCCCATACAAACCGTGGTATCTATTACATTTAACGGTGCAACCGCACCAAGTGTATAACAGCCTATATCGCCGGCAGCATGTATTCTAAGCTTCTTAAGAACCGAAAATGTAGCTCTGTGCGGACATCCCGGACAAAGAATAGGAGGTCTGTTCGGTGCCTCGGCTGGCTCGCTTATATCTAGCTCCTCGCCTAAGATTGCTCTTCTTAACATATTGGCACTATACTCACCCTGAACGGTAAATATTTCCTTGCCGATACATTTGATACCCCAGGACTTAACCTGCTCCTCTATAACAGGCTCAAGCTCCTCAACTATGTAAAGTGTATCTACCTTGGAAGCAAATTCTTCGATAAGCTTCTTAGGAAGCGGATTGACAAGTCCAAGCTTAAGAACAGATACATCCGGAAGTACTTCCTTAACATACTGATATGGGATACCGCTTGATATAACTCCGATTTTGGTATCCTTATATTCCACCTTATTTACAGGCAATGTGTTGGCATCCTCTGCCATATCATTAAGACGCTTTTCAACGAACTTATGTCTTTCTATTGCGCAGGCAGGCATCATAACATTCTTACGCATATTTCTTTCGTAAGGAGTGCTTTCATATAAAACTCTATCCTCAAGATTTACCATACCCTGTGAATGGGATAATCTGGTAGTTGTTCTAAGCATAATCGGTGTATCATATTTTTCCGAATATTCAAATGCAAGCTTTGTAAATACTCTTGCCTCCTCGCTGTCAGAAGGCTCAAGCACAGGCACCATAGCTGCTCTTGCAACCATACGTGAATCCTGCTCGTTCTGGGAGCTGTATATGCCCGGATCATCTGCCGCAACAAGTACAATACCTCCCTTAACTCCTATATATGAGCATGAGTACAACGGATCGGCAGCAACATTTACTCCAACCATCTTCATGGAGCAAAGGGAACGTGCACCCGCCATGGAAGCACCGATAACAACCTCCATCGCAACCTTTTCATTTGGTGCCCATTCTGCATAGACCTCATCATACTTTGCGATATTTTCACTAATCTCTGTACTTGGTGTTCCCGGATATGCGGAAGAAACAGTGACCCCCGCTTCATATGCACCACGTGCAATAGCCTGATTACCAAGCATAATCTGTTTCTTACTCAAAGAAAATTCCTCCAATCTGTCTTGTGTTTCCAGTGATTTTTTTACTATATCACACTAAAAAGATATTATACCTCAAAAATGCGATATTTTGAAGTATTTTTTTGTTATTCCCATAAATTAATAAAGCGTAAGATTAAGCGCATTAATTCCACATTATAAACAATCTTTGCATATCGCTTTTATCTTTTAAATAATCGTATCTTACCAAAAAAACAAAGTGCGTAAGTTTAATTAACAATAAAAACAAAATCGCCGGTATCAACCAAGAAGGACTCAATCAATACCGGCATTTTGCTTATAGGGTTTTATTATGTTACTAGCATGGTTTATGCTGTCTACACGTCTTATTTTATTATTGATATTTTTTAATTTCAAGAGGGTGTGCCAATTTGTCACATTTTATGGATGTGCCAATTTGTCACATTTTATATTTTTCTTCTGGTTTAGGTAAAGTTGTGATACAATAAGTATATATGCGGCAAAAATAAATTATCATAAAACGATTTCAAAATATCATCAAGGCAGACAGGAGAGATAACGTGGGCAATTCATTTGGCGAAATAATAAAAAACTTAAGACAACAAAACAATTTGTCTCAACAACAATTAGCAGAACAGTTATTTGTTGACCGTTCTACGGTTGCAAGATGGGAAAATGGGCAGCGTACACCGGATGCTCTTTTATTGCCACGGCTTGCTTTATGCCTTAACGTAGACTTAAACACTTTGCTTAACAGCATAGATGAATCAGATGATACAAAAAATGTTATCCTGGTTGATGATGAACGTATCATACTTACGGGTGGTCTTCCTATCCTTGAAAAGGTTTTGCCAACAGCCTCCATAACAGGCTTTATCAAACCATCTTCTGCGATAAAATTTGCTGAAAGTAATCGTATAGCCCTCGCTTTTTTAGATATAGAGATGGGAAAGATGAACGGACTTAATCTGTGTCGCAAGCTTCTTGAAATTAATCCACGTACCAATGTTGTTTTTCTTACATCTTATATGGAATATTCTTTCAATGCATGGGACACCGGTGCCTGTGGTTTTTTGATGAAGCCGCTTTCCAGAAAAGATGTTGAAAAACAGCTCACAAGACTTAGATTTCCTGTTGTATGGGGAGGCGCTAATGAATAGTTGGATTGATTTAACAAACTTTGCCACAGCCGTAGGCGGACTTGTGGTTGCAGTTTTGGGATTATCTTTGGTAATTATTTCGCCTTATATTTCAGGCTTTCAAAAGAAGTATTTTACTATATTATTTTCTTTTTTATTTTTATATATAGCTTCCGACCTTATTTCACAGATATCACTTGATTTTTTAGGAGAAAAATATTCTTTACTTTCAAAGTTGGCAATATTCGGAGAATCCTTTTTTTCTTCTGTTTGTATGCCATTTTTGACCGTTTACATTCTTTATTCCGCAAATAAAACCCATACAAAAAATAGAATTTTTTATATATCATGGTTTATCTGGAATATTTATTTTGCGACTCTGATTATCACTCAATTTACAAAGGGTATTTACTATATAACTGATGATAATGTCTATCAAAGAGGACAGCTTTATCCTGTACTGCTTGTGCCTCTTATACTTCTTTCAATATATAATTATACTGTTCTTATCTATAAAAGAAAGAATATCTCCTAAAAAGAATTTCTAGCATTTATCATCTACCTGACCATACCTTCCGTCTGCATGCTCATACAGATGTTTTCATATGGTCTTTTGCTTGTGATTATCGGTACTTCGATTGCATCAATATTTATTTTTCTTTTTATTTTATCCGACCAGATAGACCAGTATATCTTACAAAAGGAAGAAAATGCAAAGCAGCGTGCCAGCATAAGAGTTTTGGAAATGCGCCCTCACTTTGTATATAACACCTTAACAAGCATATACTATCTTTGCGAACTAAATCCCGAAAAGGCTCAGGAGCTTATACTTAATTTCAATAC
>JAFUGL010000124.1 GCA_017469405.1 Lachnospiraceae bacterium
ACTTCTGCAAACTCTTCGTATATATACTCTTCCTTAATTGAGTCATAATTAAAATCATATACAAACTCTCTGCCATCATACAAAAAGGTGATTCCGAGTTCACATATATTACTGCCGGTAAAAATATTGGACATAAGACCACTTTTCTTATTTAGCAAAACTCCCTTAATTGCTTTTATGCATCTTATAAGGCATGTTTTTCCCGCATTATTAGGGCCATATATTCCGGCGGTCTTCAGCACATTAAAACCATTATCTCTATGTACATTTGAACCAAATTTCTTATTTCTCATGTCTGCCTTCATTGAAAAAGCAACAGCTTCATCAAATGCAAAACAGTTTTTTGCTCTCACTTCAATTATCACGAGTGCTTCCTCCGTATACCATATAATAATGGAATGCTATTACTATATCCCTACTATAATTGTTATTATATCACGATATATTTTTTATGCAATATTTTTACATAAAATATATTTAATTGCAATCCTTGATATTAACTAATATGCATATATTATTCTGATGCTCAAATAAAAGCCCATAAATCAAAAAGACCCAATGTGGTCCGCATCGTTGAGAGGCGTGTTGGGTTCTGTTAATTCTGATTGTTGTTTAGTGCATAATAAAAAACATGGCATCTAAGCCTCCTCATTGAAACTCGAATCGAAAGTACGAACAATATCACAATCTGTTTTAATGTTTTACTCTATCCGTTCCAAAATCTTTAGCTACTATCTCACTCGAAAGATTTTTAATATATGCCTCTATATCTAACATGCATGTAAAAATCGCAGATCTCAATGCACTGTCAAAAGTAAATAAAGAGTATATCTGTTCAAAAGTTACTCCGTCACGATATCGTTTCTTCCCATCGGCATCAATATAAACATACGCGTCGCGATAAGATTTTACCACTGAAGAATAACCATAAGTTTTTAATACAAATTCAGCCAAGGAAACATCATTTATAATAAGCCCTTGAAAACGCATCTTATTAATCTGATCTTCTATAGTTGATTAAGAAATAGAATTTACACTCATATGTGTCCCCCTCATATAAACAAAAAGAGCTCGAAGTAACAACTCCGAGGCTCTTAATGTGACCGGAACGCCAGTCATTTGCTAAGTAATTACAATATAGTGCATAAATGAGCCCTTGTCAAATTAAAAAAACTTAAAGAGCCTAACAAAACATCTTTCGTATTTCCTACATGCCGCCTGCAATTCGTATTTATCGGTTACGGAATCTCCACGTATTCTGATTTAATAACAAAGTATCCCATCCAGAGAATATAATCAACCAGTTCCGGCTTTTCTTGTCTTTCCTTCCATCGGAAGTATTCCCACGCACATGTAGCATCTATTGCGAATTCCGGATTCATCTTTCCGAAAGCAGCATCATTAAAAGTGTTATCAATTTCCTCCCGAATTATCTTTTCATAGAAATCCCAGGGCACATCGTTCTTTTCTAATTCGCGTTTAACTGCTTGAAGATATTTTTCTTTATCATTATTGGTAAGATTTTTAATACGTTTCTGCATATTCCTCGTTTTATAGAATTTCAATATCACCATACTCGCTGAATAGTATTGACTCAATAGTTTCTTTTATATACTTTTCACCATTATATAACGGGATGATAACACTTAGCATATTATCCTTTTTCCTATTCAGCTACTCACTTAATACCTTCAGGGCATATGAGCAGGTGGCACCTATCTTAACCTTCGCCCGTTCAGCAGATTCGATCACCTTGTAAACAAGTCTCTTGGCGATGCCCTTGCCTTCGAACTCCTGCTTAACAGCGGTGTGAACTATCGTCCACCCATCGCCATCCACAGTAAATACGCATTCACCGATCTGCTTATCTCCGGCGTAGGCCACACTTCTATGCCCGGTCTCATCAAACCTAACATCCACATCATGCTTATACACGCAGGTCAATGCTCCTGACGGACAGGTGGAAACCGTCTGCCATATCTCCGGGTTATCAGCCAGGCTCATATCGATCCAAGGCTTCCTATTGATATCAAAGGTCCTGGGGCTCCCGGTGACACACCTCTTGGCATGATAGCACTTCACCGAATTCCAAAAGATTACTATATCATTGTTCTCATACAATCTGTGCATGTCATCACCTTATATAGATATCATATCTTATTATGCTTTCTTTTCTTAGCCTTCATTTCTCGTCTGTATTCATCGGCTATATAATCAGGTCCATTCATCCACATATCCGTCGATTCATCAAAAAGCATCTTACCTGTTTCTGATCTGATAAATCTTGAAAAAGCTTTTGTTCTGGATATTTTCTTCTCTCTTGCAATATTGATTGATGCCATAGCTGCAAGCAATTCCATCGTATACTCGTATTTACTCATAAACACATACCTCTACACGATTCTGTACACATCCGCTTTTACAAATCTGATAGCGTTTAGTGCCTTAACTGTTCTAAAGCATATTTGGTCTGTTAATTTTTCAGGCATAAGAAGACTTATCGCAGTAGAATCCGCACGTTCTGTTCCAACCGGTCCGTATAGTCCATTTATATATGCTGTAATAACCTGATTTGTGTTATCGTTTGCAATTTTCCCTGTAATTATATCATAATCTCCCCACTTGCTGATTTCTTGTGGGAACAGTGCTTTCCTTCTGTGTGCTGCCACACAATGAAGCCATTCTACATCCGCATCGGCAAATTCATGAATCCTCAGATCTTTTCCGAATGAAAGCACAAACTCTGACACAAAACCTTTTTTAGAATCCTCTACCCGGATACCATTCTTTATAGCCTTCCCCACTGAAGACCTAACAAATCTTTGGGCCTGTTTAATGTCTGTTGTCAGATAAAAGCCTTTTCCAAAATCTTTACCGTCCGCGCACTTGTCTAAATCCGGCTTTGACACCTCTATGTAACTACCGTGGTATAGTTTTAAATCATTTTGTAGTGTCATTTATAACCTTCCTGTTTTCAATATAGGATTCTATATCTTGAAGATTTGCCTCATCACCCTGAACATGATATTCTTCATAACAGGTTTCAATGTAGGAATTTATACTATATTTCTTAAAAATCCTGTCACATTCCTCGGGAGTAAGATTCCATTTCAGCTGCGCCAACCGAAATAGTCTAACCTGCAGCATAAATATATCATCTATTCTACCAGTATTATTCATACCATCACCTATAATATAAAAAAATCCGCAATCAATGCATATGGCTAATCAAAAACATTATACATTAATTGCGGTTTTCTAACAATCCCGGAAGGCACCTCGCACCTAGCCTTCATTTTCCAAATACTCCTCCCTAAGTTCATCAATCTGCTCAAAAGGGAATCTCTCTGCACACCCATCCGGAATACTCTCCAACTCTGCTACAAACTCCTTGACCAGATTAAT
>JAFUGL010000125.1 GCA_017469405.1 Lachnospiraceae bacterium
AAATTATATAAAATTATATAAAAAATAGCTAATTATATAAAAATAAATGGAATTATATTTTTGTTGATCAAGGGGGGGCTTTGTTATGGAGAGAAATCCATATACGATTAATTTTGGAAAAATACCAAAGCAATATATTAACAGAGATGTTTTACTCAGCGAAATAGTTGAATCTTTGGAAAGCGAAGATATAGACGAGCAGGCATTTAAAATAACCGGAATCAGGGGTACGGGTAAAACTGTTACACTTACAGCTATAGAGCAGGAATTATCAAGAGAAGATAATTGGATTATAGTAGATATTAAGCCGAATTCTGACATTACTAAAGAACTGGTGGCAAGCTTATATACACAGGTTTCTTTTGTCACAAAATATATAGATGCGAATCTAAACCTTTCTTTATTTGGAATTGGTGTAAATATTGCGAAAAAAAGCCCTGTTGCTAGTATCGATTTGGCATTAAAGCAACTACTTGAAGAGATAAAAAGAAAAAAGATGAGAGTTCTGGTGGTTATAGATGAAGTTAGAAGAACTGATTATTTGGTGGATTTTATACAGGAATTTCAAATATTAATCAGACAGGAACTCCCACTATTTTTAATGGTTGCAGGTTTATATGAGGATATTGAAACAATTGAGAATACCGATGGTCTTACATTCTTCTTAAGAGCATCAAAGTACGAGATGAAACCTCTAAATCTTGATATTATAAAAGAAAACTATAAAATGGTATTGGGGCTTTCTGATGATGATGCAAGGAAACTTGCAAACATGACTATGGGATATGCTTTCGCTTATCAGGCTTTTGGAAAATATATGTGGGAATCAAAGAAAAAAGAAATTTCGTCTTTGGTTCTTGCAGAAGTAGACAGTGCCCTTAGTGAGAAGGTTTATGATAAAATATGGAGTGAATTGAGAAACAAAGAAAAATGGTATCTTAGCTTTATTATTAAAAAGGAACAGATGCCGGTGAGTGAGCTGCTTGAAATAACGCAAAAAAAACATAATGACTGGAGCGAACCAAGAAGAAGACTGATTGAAAAGGGTATAATTGATGGCAAAACAAGAGGAAATATTAAAATAATTCTTCCAAGATTTTCTGAATATGTCCGTGAACATACAGAACTATAATATTGTTATATATAAAGAAGACTTTTCACATAAGTTATACTTATCAAAAGACAGAGAAAATCAAATTGATGATTTTCTCTGCCTTTTTTATACTTACAAGCAGAACAAAAAAATAAGGAGGACTATATAAAAAAGTCCTTGAAAATAATTTTTAATTAGATTAACCTTGTTTTTAGGACGTCCGAATTAATGTGATATGTGGCGCGACATATCACACAAATAGAGGAGGAGAAGTTATGACTAAAGAGCAGCTACATACTTTAGTAATAAGAAGCAAGGGTAATGAAAGTAATATCCGCCAGATATATGCCATAAGAAACAAAGAAACGGTATATGAAGACAGCTGGCGCGGATTCAAGACGGAAGATGCCTTAAATGTTATGTCTGTCACCAAGGGTGTTATGGCACTTCTTATCGGAATAGCCATAGATAAGGGGTATATAAAGGATGTTGACACAAAGGTGCTTGAATTCTTTCCGGACTATACGGTTAAGCGCGGTGAGAAGACTATCTATGAGGTCACATTAAAGCACCTTTTAACAATGACCGCACCATACAAATATCGCTCGGAGCCATGGACAAAGGTCTGCACATCTTCTGACTGGACGGTAGCGGCACTCGACCTTTTGGGCGGAAAAGCAGGCATCACAGGTGATTTTAAGTATTCAACACTGGGTATACAGATACTTTCCGGAATAATTGAAAAAGTTTCCGGTGAAAAGTGCATAGACTTTGCTAACAAGTATCTGTTTGAACCGCTTGGAATCGCCGAACATAAGATACACGGAGCAAGCGACAAGGACGATCAGTTTGACTTCCTTATGAACAAGAATCCAAGAAAAAATGAGTGGTATTCGGATCCGAAGGATACGGTTACTGCCGGCTGGGGACTCTGCCTGTCAGCACGTGACCTTGCAAGGCTTGGCACCTTGATAACGGGCAAGGGAATGGGCAAGCACGGTCAGATCATTTCTTCCGGATGGATAGATGAGATGATAACACCAAAGCTTAAGCTTGATAAAATGTTTGGATTTATGGAATACGGTTATCTGTGGTATAAGCCATATGAGGATAAAAACATTTACGCTGCAATCGGTGACGGTGGAAATGTAATATATGCCGATGTTGATAAGCAGATTTCCGTAGGTGTGACCGGTACATTTAAACCACGTATCTTTGACAGGGTTGATTTTATTGAAAAGAATGTGATACCTGTATTTGAGGAATAAATACACTATGAAAAAATTAAGAATAATAATCGATATGATGATGGTAGCTCTCCTACCGCTTCTTATGGCTTATTCCTTAATCGGAGAAAAGCTGCATGAGATTCTCGGAATCTCGATATTTGCACTTTTTATAGCACATCACATCAAAGCAATGAGCACAAAAATAGGTAAGCATATGAATAAGGCTGTAAGAGTTATAATTACAGTGCTCTTTTTATTGATAGCGGCATACGGAGTGTATGTATTTAAGAAAAGGGGATTAGGAGATTACCTTATGATGAAGGTAATGTTTGCCTTCTTCGATTATAAGGAATCAAAGGTAAGATTTCTCCTGGATTACGAAGCTATTATGGTACTCTTCGGTGAACTGGCTTACCTGATGCAGAGCTTTTTAGGAAAATCAGCAGAGATAAGATCAGAGATTGGGCGACAGAGGAACTGAAAAAGCTGAATAAGTGCTTGAATATTCAAAAATTATATGATATATTTAATTCAAATTAATTTTATTAAAAATGATTTGAATTAAAATATACGTATAATGAGGTGATATGATGTTTGTTGGAAGAGAACGTGAACTTAGATCGTTAGAAAACGTATATGAAAAGACAGGCTTTGGAATGACAATAATATATGGCCGTCGAAGAGTTGGAAAATCTACACTTATCAGAGAATTTATCAAGGATAAGAAGACTATATTTTATACTGCTACAAAAGTTGGATCAGAGAGAAATCTTGAATTGTTTTCAAAACAGGTAATGAGCGTTCTGGATCCATTTTATAGTGATGCTTCATTTTCTTCTGTTGAAAATGTTCTTGATGTTATAACAAATAAGGTTGAAGATGATGAAAAGATAATTTTGGTAATTGATGAATTGCCTTATTGGGCAGAGAAGGATGAAGCTTTATTATCGGTTTTTCAAAAGTATATTGATACTAAATGGCTTGATAAGAATATGATGGTAATTCTCTGCGGTTCAGCTTTGAGTTTTATGGAAAAAAAGGTACTTAGCGAAAAGAGTCCTATATTTGGAAGACGCGATTCACAAATAAGACTTGAGGCATTTAACTATAGAGATTCTGCTTTGTTTGTTCCGAATTATTCTGCAAAAGAAAAGGCAATTTGCTATGGCGTTACCGGAGGTGTAGCAAAATATCTTGCACTTTTTGATAATAAAAAGAGTCTTGATGATAACATCATAAGATTGTTTTTTAATACTGATGGATATTTGTTTGATGAAACGAAAAACCTTTTGACTCAGGAGTTTACGGATGTGACGCTTGTCAATAATATCATAGAACAGGTAGCTTCAGGCGAGAACTCATTAAATAATATAGCTGCGAAGGTAAATGAAAAGGATACTACTGTTTTATATTCACTTGAAAAGCTGATTGATGTTGGACTTGTTGAAAAAAGAAAATGTATAACAGAAGAAAAGAATAAGAAAAAAACACAATATGTATTAAAGGATCATATGTTTAAATTTTGGTACCGGTTTATTCCCAAGGCGATAAGTGTTATTGAGATGGGACAAGGACAGATATACTATGAAAAGGTTGTAAAACGAGAGCTTAATTCTTTCATGGGCAGCGTTTTTGAAGATATGTGCCGCTATTATACTTTGGAACAAGGCATAACAGGAAAATTTGATTCTTTTTTGACAGAGACCGGTACATGGTGGGGAAATGAACAGATGACAGATGAAAAAGGAAAAAAGTATACACAATCAGCAGATATTGATGTAGTTGGAATTTCATCTGTAGATAAAACGGCATTAATAGGAGAATGTAAGTTTAAAAATGAGAAAATTGATAAGGAAATATATGATACGCTTATCAGAAGATCAAAGTTGATTTCCGGAAAATACCCTGTAAAAGGTTTTCTGCTGTTTTCTTTAAGTGGTTATACAAAGTGGTTTGAAGAAAACGATATACAGAATACTATGTTGTTAACAGTAGATGACCTGTATAAATAAAAATTTAAATGGTGTATGGACAATGATTTAAAGAAATGATATTATTATGAAGTTAGATAAAACTAACTTCATAATTTTTTTGCTTTATTTAACAAATTCTTTATTCCGTCGCTTTTGTACTGGCGGAAGAGTTTAAATAAAAATGAGAATTAGGAGATAGAAAAGGATGAAGGATGAATTAAAAATCAAAGCTGTCATCGGAACCAACGCATGGGGTGGTTCTTTATACGGTAAGGCCGTTCGCGGCAGCTATGTGGAGGATGATGTTATAAAGGAAGCGATGCAGGCAGGAAAGGAAACGGGACTTATCACCTATGACCTTGCCAGAGATTATGGCTTCGGAAAAGCACAGAAAATGATAGGGGAATTTGGTACAGAGGACATAATTATTTCTGCAAAATATACTCCTTTTACACACTATAAAAAGGGGTGTGTCAGAAAGTCTTTGGAAAAGGATCTGGATGATTTTAAGAGGGACTATGTAGATATATACTGGTTACATCTTCCGACGGATATAAAGGAACATCTTGAGGAAATAATCGAACTATATAAGGAGGGAAAAATCCGGTACATAGGTGTGTCAAACTTTACGCTTGAGGAATGTAAGCGTTCAAAGGAAATACTTGATGAGGCGGGTATTCCTCTTTACGGAGTTCAGAATCATTACAGTATCATATGCAGAGAATGGGAAGATAATGGACTTCTTAAATGGTGCAAGGATAATGATATTGAATTTTGGGCTTGGGCGGTTTTGGAGGAAGGCCTTTTGGTAGATCCGAGAATTAAAAAGAAGTCTCCGATGAAGTTCACGTTTAACAGAAAGGTTAAGAAGCTTAATAGATTATATAAGATAATGATAAGGGTAGCTGAAAGACATGATATAAAGGTTCCACAGGTTGCTATGGCATTTTGTTCTTCAAAGGGGATAGTTCCGATGTGCGGATGCAGAAAGCAGGATCAGGTAAAGGATCTGGCGGAGGCTATAGATATAAAACTCACAAGCGGCGAGATTAAAAGACTTGAAGAGGCAGCGGATGAGGCAAATGTTAAAATTATTGGAGCTGATATATTTAGAGCATTTGTCCTAAAGGATAAAAAGAAAAAATAATTTCAAGGAATTATAATAAATGTACTATAAAAAACGAGGTGAGATAATATGCTTTTAACTATTTTTCTGGCAATTATATTTTGTGGTGCGATAACCATGGTACTTATATCGGCGGTGGCTTTTATTCAGGAAAAGAAGCTTTTTTCTTCTGCACCTAAGGAAGCTCAGGAAATTTTAATTCCGAAAGATAAAGAGCTGTTTTACGGAGCGAAGGTATTCGGATGGATACTTATGATTATGAGTTTTATTATGATAGCCGGAGTCGGAGTGGTTTCCATATGGGACGGATTTAGAAGTGATTTCACATTCCTGCAGTTCTTCTTAAGGTTTGTGACGATATTTACCATATACAAAATATACGATATGATTTTCTTTGATTATTTTCTGCTTTGTAAATTCAGGTTCTTTCAGTATTATTTTCCTGAGGTCGGAAGCGTATACAATAACAGAAAATATGGATTTAACATTAAAAGCCAGCTGTTAAAGCTGCTTGTTATATTTCCGGCTGCTTCTGCTTTGGCGGCATGGATTTGTTCACTTTTTTAATTATTAAAATAGCTTGACAAAACAAAATATATCTATATAATGTTAGGTATGACTAACTTAAATATTCCATCCATTAGAATTTAATAATTAATGGGTGGTTTATTTTAAACGTATGGGTTAGGCTAAACTAACCATATTTTTTGGTTTTGCATATCTTTTATAAATCTAAGAAATAATAATAGTAAAATATATTATTACTTTTGAGAGGTGCATATGAAAGACAATTATGTTGTTAAACATTGTTCGCCTACGTTGGCGGGACTTAAAACCGGAAGCCTTTTTTCTGTTTCGGGAGAGTCAAGGGAAACAATTAATAATGACCTGCGTGCCCTTAATGAGGTTTTACGAAAAAAGGGACTCAGAATAATTCCGTTAAGATATACCAATAAGTATGTTTTGATTTATTTATATAGATTTAAAAGATTAAAAGAGGATTTAATGCGTCCGGAGACAAGAAAGATCCTTTGTAATAAAGGATATAACTGTTCCAATCCGGATATGTGCGTTGCACAGCTAGTTGAACACTTAAAAAATGATAAAGATTTTCCACATGAAATCGGACTTTTCCTTGGTTACCCCGAAAAGGATGTTAAGGGCTTTATGAAAAATCCGGATGAAGGGGTTATGTGTATGGGATGTTGGAAGGTGTACGGAGATGTTGAGGAAGCAAAACGAACCTTTCAGATTTTTAACAGATGTACGGAATGGTATTGCCATGCGATAAATCATGGAAGGACATTGGAACAGCTTATCGTACCGGATTAAATATCGTGAATGAATCCTAAATGGGATTTATAAAATAAATATAATTATATATATGATTGAAAGGTCATATATGCTGCAAATTAAAGGAGGACAAAAAATGAGTAAGGTAGCAGTCGTATACTGGAGTGGTACAGGAAATACCGCAGCTATGGCAGGAGCAGTTGAGGAAGGCGCAAAGGATGCAGGAGCAGAGGTATCTGTATTTGGGCCATCAGAATTTAACAGCAGCATGGTTGCTGACTTTGATGGTATTGCGTTCGGATGCCCTGCGATGGGTGCAGAAGTACTTGAGGAAAGTGAATATGAGCCTATGTTCACAGATGTTGAAGGTTCACTGTCAGGAAAGAAAATAGCTTTGTTTGGTTCCTACGGATGGGGCGATGGACAGTGGATGAGAGACTGGGAGGAGCGTGTAGGTGCAGTCGGTGCCCAACTGGCATATGAATCAGTTATGGCCAATAATGCACCTAACGAAGACGATATAGAGGAATGCAAATCTTTGGGAAGAGCTCTTGCATAGTCAATCTAACATATCTTTTATAAAAAAGATATGTACATAGACAATCAGTCGGATATGGCAACAGGCTTAGATAGCTGTTACCTGTCCGGCTGATTGTTTTTTATTGCATACGGTGTTATAATATGCAGTATATTAAAAATGAACAGGAGTATTACTTATGATAGAGATTAGAGAATTCAAAAAAGAAGACATATCTAGGATGATATATATATGGAATGAAGTGGTTGAAGAGGGCATAGCATTTCCTCAGGAGGATTTGTTGGATGAACAATCCGGATTGGAGTTTTTTGCCGGACAAAGCTTTACGGGAGTGGCCGTAGAAGATGAAGAAATAGTCGGACTTTACATCCTTCATCCCAATAATGTAGGACGCTGTGGACATATATGCAATGCCAGCTATGCCGTTAATTCCTCATGCAGAGGAAAGCATATAGGGGAGGCACTGGTTAAGGATTGTCTGATGAAAGCAAAGGAGATAGGCTTCAGAGTGCTTCAGTTTAATGCTGTCGTTGAAAGCAATGTTCATGCGAGACATCTGTACGAACGTCTTGGATTTAAGCAGCTTGGAACCATACCGGGAGGCTTTAGGATGAAGGACGGACATTACGAAAATATCTGTCCGTATTATCATGAGTTGTAAAAAATGTGACAAGGGTTGAGACTCTTTATTACATTGAAAATTACTATGAAAAGCATATCCGCAATTTTTTGTTTACAATAGTATTTTTTTGTAATATACTGTCACCATAAGCAAGAATATAAATTATTTAATCAATTTCATTGTATCTTTTTTCATCTTGCTTACTTACCAAAGATAAAACAATTTATTTAACTGGTTAGTCGGGAGGACGTGCTTATCACTTGTTCCGAGCTTGTGGAAGGAGTGATGCTTATGAGCTTTTATGAAATACTGATGATTGTTGTTGCAGTTATTAAGCTTGCAGTTGATATAATCAGATTACATAGAGAAAATAAGAATAGCCGTCCTGACTCATCGCGCAAAGATTAGGACGGCTATTCTTATAGCCAAATAACTTTCGCCGGAGCAGGTGAAGTGCACTCACCTTCCCGACTAGCTTGTTAAATATATTGTAAAGCACTATATTTCTTTTGTCAATTGCTAATTACAAATAAGCTATTATGTCAAGGGCATAAGCTTTGTCTCACTTATTTTGTCTTCGCTTTCCTGAACATAAACTTTCTAACGATATTAATTCCAACTTTATACGGAAGCGGTCTCAATGCCTTATCCGCCTCTTTAAGCTTTTGTCTTATCGGAATATTTTGAGGGCAGTGCTTTTCGCATTTTCCACACTCTATGCACTGGGATGCAAATGCCGGCTCCTTGGTAAGTCCCACAGTCTGGGCAAACTCAAATCTTCCCTCACGCTTTGACTCGGTGTACATGGCATTATAGCACCTAAAGGTTCCCGGTATGTCTACTCCCTTCGGACATGGCATACAATACCTGCAGCCCGTACATCCAACCTTTTCATTTTCCCTGATCTTTTCCTTTACCACATCTAAGGTTTTGAAATCTTCCTCTGTCAGATGTTCCGGTAAAGCCTCCGATGCAGTCTTGCAGTTTGCCTCTACCATCTCCACGGAATTCATACCGGATAGAACTACCGTTACTGCCTCCTGATTATAAAGCCACCTGAATGCCCACTCTGCCGGAGTCCATCCGCGACTACTTTCCTTAAATGCTTTTTTTGCTCCGTCAGGAAGCATATTTACAAGCTTTCCGCCACGAAGAGGTTCCATGATTACAACAGGTATCCCCTTATCTGCTGCCGCCTTTAGTCCATCTACTCCCGCCTGAGTTTCTTCATCAAGATAGTTATACTGTATCTGACAGAAATCCCAGTCATAATCATTTAAAATCTTCAAAAAATTATCCGTATTTCCATGATAAGAAAATCCGATGTTGCGAATCACTCCGGATTTCTTTTTTTCATCTATCCATTCCTCTATGCCGACAGCCTTAAGCTTCTCCCACATGGCAACATCCGTCAGATGATGCATAAGATAATAATCTATATAATCCGTTCTTAACCTCTTTAATTCCTCATCGAAATATTTATCAAGCGCGGTTCTGTTACTTATAAGATATTGAGGAAGCTTTGTCGCTATCTTAATTTTCTCTCTTATATTGTTTCTTTCGAATATTTCTCCTATAGCAACCTCGCTGCCCGAATACACATATGCCGTATCAAAATAATTTACACCCGCCGCGTAGGCAGCCATTATTTCCTTTTCTGCCTTGTCTATATCGATATTACCACCCTTTTTGGTAAATCTCATACAACCAAAGCCAAGCACCGAAAGTTCATTTCCGTTTTTATCCTTTCTATACTGCATAAGCTCTCCCTTCTTTATACAGCCTTTCCTGCCATAAGCTGTTCAACAAGCTCACGTTTTTCATAAAGCACACATCCACCGTTATGGTCATCCACAAGGAGATTTCCGCTGCGCAGTGCCTCAAAAAGCGGTGAGTGAAGTGCTTCACGTAAGGATGTATTTTTTATATTGACATCCGAATACGGCGAAAACGGACACGGTTCTGCGCCACCATGTGAATTAATATGGAAGAAGCCTCTGCCTGCCGCCACACATCCTCCGGAATTCTTTTCATCTCCCGGAAATGATATATATACCATCTCCGGATGCTCCTTACGAAGCCTGCTAATTTCCTCTCGCAGATATTCGCGCTCTTCGTCACCTGGAGCAAGCTCCCTGCTGTCTTCTGTTACAGGTACGAACTCAACAAATATCACTGCCTTACAACCTCTATATGAAAGCTTACCCAAAAATTCTTCGGATGTAACCTCTTTGATATTTTGAGTAGTAACTGTGACAGAAGCGCCATATATAAGTCCACGTTTATTAAGCTCATCCATATTTGATATAAGTCTGTCATATATTCCTACTCCACGCCTGATATCAGTGCTTTCCTTTTCTCCCTCGATACTCATAATCGGGATCAGATTGCGGCATCTGTCAAACAATTCAAAGTAATGCTCACCCATAAATGTTCCGTTGGTAAATATAGGAAATAAAATATTTGCCTTTTTACCTGCTGCCTCTATAATGTCTTTGCGAAGCATAGGCTCACCGCCTGCAAGCAGTATAAAGCTTACGCCCATATCATCAGCCTCTTCAAATATACGAAGCCACTCCTCATCGGTAAGCTGACTGACCGGCTCCGAATCCGTAGTAGCATGATTACATCTGGAGTAGCAGCCGGCACAATGCAAATTACATTCACTTGTTACACTGGCTATAAGAAACGGTGGGATATGTTCGCCTGCTTCTTTGGCAGCCTTTCTCTTTTGTGAAGCCTTTTTACTGGCAGCCGCAAACCTTACCATAAATGCACTTTCTCTCGGATTTTTTAAGGTTGCCTTAAGCGCATCGGAAACAACCCGCTCAACTCCCTTTGTCATATAAGCCTGAATATCAAAATCGTTATCGTTTACTGCATAACCTTTTTCATTTCCCATAATAATCACCCCGTTTGATAATAATTCTCAAAATAATAATTAATGATAATCTTCAAGACCGGTATTTAATAACTCTATCATTAATTTTTTAAGTATTAGATTTTGTTTAATTTTATTGCGCGCAATCTTTTCAAGTATTATATCAAACTTTATATAACTAATCAATAGTAATTTTCAATGTAATAAAGAGTCTTATAAAAAATTGCGGATATGCTTTTCATAACATATCCGCAGTTTAAATCATAATTGACATGTTAGCTTTAACTAACTATAATGTTGTTATATTATATTGTTAGTTAAAAGGGAGAACCGCAATGAGTGATAAAATCAGTATAAAAAAAGATACAGTAATGGAAACACTGGTGCTTCCGCTTTATGGCAGGGCATATTGTTCCAAGCATTATCCTGATGTATTCCCTGACAAGGAAGCAGAAGCTTTGATAGACAAAATCGACTATGATTTTGAGCATCTTGATACCAATAAAATGACAACTCTGGTGTGGGCGATACGAAAGAGATTTCTCTGTGATCGGGCAAAGGAATATCTTAAAAAGAAGCCTTATGCTACTATCGTAAATCTTGGATGTGGTGCAGACAACAGCTTTCCCGAGGTAGATAACGGAAAATGCAGATGGATCAATCTGGATTTGCCGGATATAATTGAAGCAAGAAAAAGGCTTTTTACTTTGCGTGACCGTGAGAAAAATGTTCCGTGTAGTGCTTTTGATACGGCGTGGTTTGAAGAGGTTGAAACAGCACCGGAGGATGGTCTTTTTATAATAAGCGGTGGTGTTTTGATGTACTTTGATGACGATACGGTAAAAGGTCTTTTTACAGCTCTTGCAGAAAGATTTCCGGGTGGCGGAATATGCTTTGATGCGGAAAATCAGGCAGGTACAGATAAATCCAATAAGGTTCTTGAAAAAAGCGGTAATACAAATCTTTGCCTGCTTGTTGTGGATGATGCAGAGACAAAATTCAGACCTTGGTCCAAAAATTTTGGTAAAATTATATCCTTTGACAGACTGCCTGAATATGTAAGTAAGGCAAAGTCGGTTCCGTTTATGACCCGCAAGATAGTTGGTATGGGTATGAAAATGGGATATGTAAAAATAGTAGAGATAATGTTTAAATAACAATATGTGACAAGGTGTTTGTCCCCTATCACATACTTATAACTGAAGAAAGTACTGGCCGGTTGCGTAGGATACCTGATCTGCATCATGTATCTTGTCCTGTGGCAGGCTTGTACCGATTAAAAATGGTGAGGTTTTGATATGATTTTTCATATTATGCCTTACCATTTTTTCATCATAATTGGCATAGCAGTAGCGGCACAGGTGTCCACAGGTATTGTATGCACCTATATCATTTCCAAGGAGACAGTTACAGCCCGGGCGTGGATTGTTTTTCTTGGAGATGTCAAGACTTGTTCCGATGGCACGTTCAAGTATGCTTTTTGTCATACAGCCTGATACATCAATTCCAAACCTTTGGAGGTCGTTACCCTCAAAACAGCTTCTTATAAGCATTCCGTTTTCCTTGCCGATTTTACTGAAGGCTTCACATATGGCATCACGTTCCTTTTGTGTAACCTCTCTTATTTCGGGAAAGTTTTTAATGGTTTTCTTGTAAAGGTCGATAAAGCTTATTACTACGTTGTCGGTGTAGCCTTTTAGATTTTTTGCCATCTCGGAAAAGGTTTCTATGTGATAGTCAAGGGTATATGTATCATCGATAAGAATCGGATCATAGCGCCAGCTCACACAGTTTACGCCAAGGGTGTCGTATAGGCTTTTAAAGGCATCCATAACCTTTTCCTTTGGCGGAACATTTGGCTCGACATCCCTTCCGTAAGGTGTAATTGTGACGAACCAAAACATATTGTAGTCCGACAATTCCTTAAGATGCGGCAGCATAGGAATAGGATTTTTGGTACAAAAAGCAAGCAGGTCAACTACATCCTTTGACAAGCTGTATCTTGTAACCTGCTCATTATAATATGGGTTACGCACAAGCACGTAACCTTCTTTAATTCTGTTCATAAACCACTCGCTGTAATATGCAGGAATGTCGGTTCTTTCTCCTGTGTTGATAATCATGGTGTGACCTCGAAAGTTTATAAATTAATTCTTTAAATTATCTTTATAATCATTTCCCCATTTAGCCATATCGTTGATAATCGGTCTTAAAGATTCTCCCAATTCGCTAAGTGAATACTCCACGCGTGGTGGGACTTCCGGAAACACGGTTCTTGTGATTATACCGTCTGCTTCCATGGAACGGAGACTGTCTGTTAATACCTTTTGACTTATTCCGTCAAGTGATTTATGTAGTTCATTAAATCTCCAGGGACGATTCAGGAGATTTCGTATAATTAATAATTTCCACTTGCTTCCGATAAGTGAAACTGTAGTTGCTACAGGGCATTCCGGTAATTCTTCTTTTTTCTTCATGGTGGGCTCCTTTTATTTACGAGATTTATATAATTAATTTCTATTTGTATTATAACATTGCAAAATGAATGTAACAGTAAAAAAAGTAAGTTATATAAAAATTATATTGTTATATGTATTATATGTCAAGAAAAATATTTTTTGTTTACAACTGTGTTTTTATATAATATACTGTCACCATAAGCAAGAATAAAATAACTAAATCAATTTCAGTTTGTCTTTTTTCATCTTGCTTACTTACCAAAGATAAAACAAACAATTTATTTAGTAGGTTGGTCGGGAGGACGTGCTTATCACTTGTTCTGAGCTTACGGAAGGAGTGATGCTTATGAGCTTTTATGAAATACTGATGATTGTTATTGCAGTTATTAAACTTGCAGTTGATATAATCAGATTACATAGAGAAAATAAGAATAGCCGTCCTGACACCTGGAAAGATTAGGACGACTATTCTTATGGGTTTGTCAAGTAAAGTGTGTAATTTTTTATAATTTTTCTTTGGCGGTCATTTCTGACCGCCATTTTGTATATGATAATCGACTAATTAAATGGCAATTCCTCGCCATTACGATGAG
>JAFUGL010000126.1 GCA_017469405.1 Lachnospiraceae bacterium
AGGCGGCAGGAGCTCTTAATTGGGCAGTTATGGAGATGACACACAGATATCAGCTTTTTGCCCAGTATAATGTACGTAATCTTGAGGGTTATAATGAAAAGGTTAAAAATGTTACAGGTACAGAAGAGGGTGTCGAAGAATTAAAAAAATTGCCTCAGATTGTTGTTATCGTTGACGAGCTTGCAGATCTTATGATGGTCGCTCATGGTGAGGTTGAGGACGCAATTGTTCGTCTTACTCAGCTTGCGAGAGCAGCAGGTATTCATCTTGTAATCGCTACGCAGCGTCCTTCTGTAGATGTAATTACAGGTCTTATCAAAGCAAATGTACCATCGCGTATTGCGATGACGGTATCATCAGGTACGGATTCAAGAACCATTATTGATATGAATGGTGCCGAAAAACTTTTGGGAAAGGGCGATATGCTTTATTATCCAACAGGATATCCAAAGCCTGTAAGGGTTCAGGGAGCATACTTATCTGATGAAGAAATTGCAAATGTAACAAACTTTTTAAAAGAACAAAGCGGTGAAGTAAAGTATGATGAAAAAGTTTCAGCTGAGATTGATAGCTCCAAGACCGGAAATAGTCAGCAAGGTGTGCCGGGTGGAAATGATGTTGATGAATACTTTGTTGATGCAGGAAAGTTTATCATAGGTAAAGAAAAAGCTTCTATTGGTATGCTTCAAAGAGTATATAAAATCGGCTTTAACAGAGCTGCAAGAATTATGGATCAGCTTGAGGAGGCAGGAGTCGTAGGACCTGAAGAGGGAACTAAGCCAAGAAAAGTTCTTATGGTTATGGAAGAGTTTGAAAATTATGTTGAGAATAATCTTTAATAGATCATAAGACTATAATTATTTAACAGTCATCTTGGATTTAAGGATGAAGATGATTAATTTTATAAATAATATAAAAAGGGAAAATAGGAGAGAAATATGACTGATATTGAAATCGCTCAGGCTGCAAAGCTTGAAAATATCAAGGATGTTGCCGCAAAGCTTGATATATCCGAGGATGACCTTGAGATGTATGGAAAGTATAAGGCAAAGCTTAGTGATGAATATTTAGAAAAAATAAAGGATAATAAGGATGGAAAGCTTATATTGGTAACAGCCATTAATCCTACACCTGCAGGAGAGGGTAAAACAACCGTAACCGTAGGTCTTGGGCAGGCTATGGCAAAGCTTGGCAAGAAATCAATTATAGCTTTAAGAGAGCCGTCTCTGGGACCTTGTTTTGGTATAAAGGGAGGAGCTGCCGGAGGAGGATATTCTCAGGTTGTACCTATGGAGGAGCTTAATCTTCATTTTACAGGAGACTTTCATGCTATAACTTCTGCCAATAATCTTCTTTGTGCTATGCTTGATAACCATATGCAGCAGGGAAATGCTCTTCGTATCGATCCAAAAAGAGTTGTTATAAAAAGATGTCTGGATATGAATGACAGAGCTCTTAGAAATATCGTAATCGGTATGGGCGCTAAAATGGATGGAGTTGTAAGACAGGATGGATTTATCATAACTGTTGCTTCGGAGGTTATGGCTATTCTTTGTCTTGCATCTGATATAAATGATTTACATGACAGGCTTGCAAGAATCATAGTTGCATATAACTATGACAATGAGCCTGTAACCGCTGATGATTTAAAGGCTGTAGGCGCTATGACAGCACTTCTTAAAGATGCTATAAAGCCAAATCTTATACAGACACTTGAACATACACCTGCACTAGTGCATGGCGGTCCATTTGCCAATATTGCACATGGATGTAATTCTGTAAGAGCAACAAGAACCGCTTTAAAGATGGCAGATTATGTAATTACCGAAGCAGGCTTTGGTGCAGATCTTGGTGCTGAAAAATTCTTTGATATAAAGTGTCGTATGACAGGACTTAAGCCGGATGCTGTCGTACTTGTAGCAACAGTAAGAGCTTTAAAATATAACGGCGGCGTACCAAAGGATGAATTAAATAAAGAAAATCTTGATGCCCTTAAAAAGGGTATTGTTAATCTTGAAAAGCATATAGAAAATCTTCAAAATTACGGAGTACCTGTGGTGGTAACACTTAACAGATTTGTATCCGATACAGATGCCGAGCTTTCCTTTGTTGAAAGCTTCTGTAAGGAAAGAGACTGTGACTTTGCCCTTGCAAATGTATGGGAAAAGGGTGGAGAAGGCGGCCTTTCGCTTGCTCAGGCTGTTGTAGATACAATTGACACCAAAAAGAGCAATTTTAAGCTCCTTTATGAAGATGATTTATCGATAAAAGAAAAGATAGAAACGGTAGCTAAAAAGATATACGGCGCAAGGGCTGTTACATACAGCAGTGAGGCAGATAAAGCTATTGCAAAGATTGAGGCGATGGGCTTTTCAAAGATGCCTGTTTGTATGGCAAAGAATCAATATTCACTCTCTGATGATGCAACGAAGCTTGGTCGTCCTACAGACTTTGATATAAATATCAGAGAAGTATATGTTAGCGCCGGTGCAGGCTTCGTAGTAGCGATAACAGGCACCATTATGACCATGCCGGGACTTCCAAAGGTTCCTGCAGCAGAACGCATATATGTTGACGACGCCGGAGTAATTAATGGGCTGTTTTAAAGTTGGTTATATTATCAGTCATAATAACGGATTGATTTAACATGTCGAATCAGCAAAAGGTAAAAAAGGAGGAAAACATGGCACAGATAATAGACGGAAAAATGATTTCCAAGCAGATTAAGGATGAGTTAAAGGAAAAGGTTGCCGAGCTTAAAGCGGCGGGAACCGAGATTTGTCTTGCAGTTATTCAGGTCGGTAATGATCCTGCATCAACGGTTTATGTAGGTAACAAGAAAAAGGCCTGCGAGTACATTGGTATAAAATCACTTGCTTATGAGCTGCCAGAAGAGACAACAGAGGAAGAGCTTTTGCAGATAATTGATAAGCTTAATAAGGATGACAGTGTAAACGGTATCCTTGTGCAGCTTCCGGTTCCAAAGCAAATTAATGATGAGAGAATTATAAATGCCATATCACCGCTTAAGGATGTTGATGGTTTTTCTCCTGCAAGTGTCGGTGCACTTAGCATCGGACAAAAGGGATTTTTGTCATGTACTCCTGCCGGTATAATAGAGCTTCTTAAGCGTTCAAATATTGATATAGAGGGTAAGGAATGTGTGGTTGTAGGCAGAAGCAATATAGTCGGAAAGCCTATGGCGATGCTCCTTCTTAGAGAAAATGGTACGGTTACCGTGTGTCATTCAAGAACCAAAAATCTTAAAGAGGTTTGCAAGCGTGCAGACATACTTGTTGCAGCTGTCGGCAAGCCTAAGATGATAGATGCATCTTATGTAAAAGAGGGTGCAGTAGTTATAGATGTAGGCATACATAGAAATGAAAACGGCAAGCTTTGTGGTGATGTTGATTTTGAATCAGTTGAGCCACTTTGCAGCGCAATTACACCTGTGCCGGGTGGAGTAGGACCTATGACTATAGCTATGCTTATGAATAATTGTGTAGAAGCAGGAATGAATAAATAATATGAATATACTTATGGTATCACTTGGATGTGATAAGAATCTGTGTGACAGTGAAACCATGATGGGCATTTTAAGTGCATATAATTATAACCTTACAAATGATGAAAATGAGGCGGATGTGGTTATAATAAATACCTGTTCCTTTATAAAGGATGCCATGGAGGAAAGTATAAATACTATTCTTGAAATGGCAAAGCTTAAGGAAGGAAGACTTAAATATATCATCGTGGCAGGCTGCCTGGCAGAAAGATATAAAAATGAAATATTTGATGAGATTCCGGAAATTGATGCCTGTGTTGGAACAACAAGTTTTGACAGGATAGTTGAGGTTATAAATAAGCTTGAAGAAGTTAACGTTGAAGCTGATGTAAAAGATAGTTTAGATGCCGAAAAGGAAGTTAAATTATTAACGGATAAAGAAGATTCATCTGTAAAGCTTATTAAAAGAAATAAGGTGGTTGCTTATGACAGCATCGACAGACTTACAACTTCTGATTATCACAAGGCTATAACTTCAGGCACATTTATGGGTTATCTCAAGATTGCTGAAGGCTGTGACAAGCGTTGTACCTACTGTGCAATTCCACTTATGCGTGGAAGATACAGAAGCGTGCCGATGGAAAAGCTTATTGATGAGGCTTCGTATATGGCTGAAAACGGTATAAAGGAGCTGGTTCTGGTAGCACAGGAAACTACCTGTTACGGTAAGGACATCTACGGCAAAAAATGTCTCCATGAGCTTATACATAAGCTTGCTCTTATAGATGGGATTGAGTGGATAAGAGTAATGTATTGTTATCCTGAGGAAATATATGATGAACTCATTGATACCTTTGTAAAAGAACCAAAGCTGCTTCATTACATAGATATGCCGATACAGCATTCTGAGGACAATATACTTCGAAGAATGGGCAGAAAAACAGATAGAAAATCCATTATAGAAGTAATAGAAAAATTAAGAAGCGCAGTTCCTGATATTGCTATAAGAACATCACTTATAGCCGGTTTTCCGGGAGAAACCGAGGAAGATCATACAGGACTTTGTGAATTTCTGGATGAGGTAGAACTTGACAGAGTCGGAGTATTTACGTATTCCAGAGAGGAAGGAACACCTGCTGCCGGATTTGATAATCAAATCGATGAAGAAACCGCAGAAAGATGGCGTGATGAAATCATGGAGCTATGCCAGGAGATTTCACTTGATAAAAATGAAACGATGATTGGAAAAACCGTTAAGGTTATTATCGAGGGATATTCACCTGAGGAAGACGTATATGTTGGAAGAACATATAAGGATGCACCCGGTGTAGACGGACTTGTATTTGTAGAATGTGATTACGAGCTCATATCAGGTTCGATAGTAGATGTAATAATTAATGAATCAGGTCCATACGATTTGATTGGTAAAATTATTAATTAGTTAATTATAAAATAAAACAGGTTGTATATACATAATTCTATATACAACCGTCATAAAGAAAGGAAAACTAATATGAATTTACCCAATAAACTTACAATTTTAAGAGTTATACTTATACCGTTTTTTCTTGTCGCACTCATGGTGTCCTGTATACCATACGGAAAGTGGATTGCCCTTGCAATCTTTTGTGTAGCTGCAATAACAGATACCTTGGATGGTCAGATTGCAAGAAAATATAACCTTATTACAAACTTTGGAAAGTTCATGGATCCGCTTGCGGATAAACTTCTTGTATGTTCAGCTATGATAGCACTTATAGAGCTTGACAGGATTCCCGCATGGGTTGTAATAATTATAATTGCAAGAGAATTTATAATAAGCGGTTTCAGACTTATAGCTGCAGATAAAGGAATTGTCATAGCTGCAGGCTGGTGGGGAAAGATAAAAACCGTTGTCCAGATGGTTATGATAATTATACTTATATGCGATTTCGGTGGAGATACTGTATGGGTTATCGAGCAGGTATTTATATATGCAGCTCTTGCGCTTACAATTATTTCCCTTATAGATTATCTTGCTAAAAATAAGGATGTACTTAAGGATTAATGTGTCATAGAGCGTGAGTCTTGCGACATAAGTATGATTTATTTGTTTTTTGGAGAAGTGTATGAAGTTAAATGAACTGTTAAAATTTAATGATATAGTGATTCAGTGTCATGACAATCCGGATGCTGATGCTTTGGCATCAGGCTATGCGCTGTATTGGTATTTAAAGAAAATGGGTAAAAAGCCGTATTTTATGTACAGGGGCATAAATAAGATACAAAAGAGTAATCTTATGATTATGATAAGTGCACTTGAGGTACCTGTAAATTATGAGCCGGATTATGATAAAGAGCCGGAGCTTCTTGTTACGGTTGACTGTCAGTACGGACAGAAAAATGTTACCTTGACAAAAGCAAAAAATGTTGCGGTTATCGATCATCATCAGCTTACGGTTGATGTGCCGGATCTTTCAGAAGTAAGAAGTAATATCGGAAGCTGTTCGACTATCCTTTGGGATATGATTCGTGATGAGGGACTTAATTTTCATGATGAAAGACTCTTGTCCACAGCCTTATATTATGGCCTTTATACAGATACTAACAGACTTTCGGAGGTATCGCATCCTCTTGACAGAGATATGCTTGATTCACTTGTGATAAATAAAAGCATTGTTACCAATATGAGTAATTCCAATATTTCTCTTGATGAGCTTAAGATTACCGGAAAGGCTATTTTGGAATATGATTATTATGATGACAATAAATATCTTATTATCCAGGCTGAACAGTGCGATCCTAATATATTGGGTGTCATAAGTGATTTTTCCATGGAAACAACAGGTGTTGATGTATGTCTGGCATTTTATGTCAGTCCTGCTGAGATTAAGTACTCGGTAAGAAGCTGTGTAAAAGAGGTACATGCCAATGAACTGGCCGAATTTTTATCAGTAGGAATCGGCGGTGGCGGCGGTCATATATACAAAGCCGGTGGAAGCATAAGACCGGAAAAACTTAATGCTTCCGATAATGGTGCAAACAAAGATATAAAGCAGTTTTTTAAAGAGAGAATGGATGCATATTATGAAAAATATCAAATAATATATGCAAAGGATACCGTTCTTGAAAAAACAGGTCTTAAAAAATATGAAAAGAGAAAACAGGAGCTTGGATATCTAAAGCTATCCGATGTATTTCCTATAAATACCATAGTTGAAATCCGTACCCTTGAGGGAGATGTTAATGTAAGGGTTGAGGATGATAAATATCTCATGGTTGGAATAGAAGGAGAGGTTTATCCTATTACAAAGGAAAAGCTTGAAAGAAGCTATAAGGAAACCGGCATGGCTTACCAGAGAAGCTTTGAATATGAGCCAAGCATAAAGGATATGTTTACCGGAGAAAAAAAGACGGTTATGCCATATGCAAAAGGGGTAATAAGCACAGGAACCTCTTACATATATGCTAAACCGCTTGAAAGATATGTTAAGCTTTTTACAGCCTGGGATGATGAAAAATACTATTCCGGAAGACCGGGAGATTATATAGCTGTTCGCGAGGATGACGAACACGATATATATATCATAAAAGAAAGATTATTCGATCAATTATACAAAGAAGTGTGACAGTGGGACGGAACCTTGCCACACAATACAACAGGTGGTTGTGACAGCTAGACATCGATTTGTTAAATCAAAGCACTCAAATTCTTTATATGTGCACGAAATCGAAAACTCACTACGTTCAATCAGTTCGATGTCTGAGCACATATATGCGAATTTTCGCTTTTGATTTTAAACAAATCGGGCTAACTGCTGTCACAACCACCTGTTATATTATGTGTCAAGGAGCTTGTCCGCTACCTGACAATTTTATTTTATTCCGTACTCTGATTTTAGTTCTTCGGAAAGCTCTGTGTTTCTTATGATATCATGTGCTTTTTGGATTAACTCATCAGTAGTGTAGTGTTTGAAGTATCCGATGTGATTTTCGCCGCTTTTTGTGTAAGAAGTGGTGTAAAATCTGTCAGTTGCCATATGATGTCCAAGGCTGTTTTCGATACATGCTGTTTCATACATGCTTTCCAAATCAATTACATCAGTCAGCATACCTACCTGAACATATAATATATTGTTATCATAGTCAAAGCTAAAGCTTGCTTTGTATTCCATATTTTGGTAGGTTGAGAGATCGGATTTACTTATGAAATGTCCGTCCTTTGTGCTGTATCTGTAAAGCGAACCGTTATTATAGGCAACGAGGAGTTCTTTTTCTTCATCCTTTTTATCCTTTAAGAATGCTATTCCAATCGGTTCAGTTCCCGGACATTGAATTGTAAATATTATATCACCGCTTTGATTTACCAATAATATGTTTGAACCGTCTGAAACCGCTATTTCATTTCCTGATTCATTAGGAGAGATAATGTCTGTAGTAACCCAGTCATCAGGAAGTTTAACCTCACTTACGGTTTCTGATTTTAAATCAATAATGCAATCATTTTCACCGGCAAAATAAACCTTATCAGCATTATTTATATAAACAGGAGCTGCGGAAAAATTATTAATTTCATAAGGTATTTCGACTGAAGTTGAATCACCAGTTTCAACATCATAGGTTACAACTGCCTGCTTTCCACCTTTTTCGACAACGTATA
The DNA here is from genome assembly GCA_017469405.1 of Lachnospiraceae bacterium. Classification (GTDB taxonomy): domain Bacteria; phylum Bacillota; class Clostridia; order Lachnospirales; family Lachnospiraceae; genus Coprococcus_C. The sequence continues at coordinate 8,145 of JAFUGL010000126.1, forward strand.
CAAATTTTACATCATTGAAGCTGCATAACATTAAGGAAGATGAATATGAGTAGGAATCAAAGTCTTCTGAAACCGCCATTTTTTTGCTTTCCAAATCAATCGTAATTATGTTAAAGCTTAAATAGTTTGTTGAAAGGATATAAAGCTTTTTTGAATTGATACCCAATATTTTATATTGTGAAACAGAGGTTCCCGATTCACCGATAACCATCTGTGAGTAATCATTATTTTCAAGATTAATAACTGTCAGTGTAGGTTCATCGTTTTCTGAAGTTATTATAGCCAGAGTATCCTCAATCATGTAAAAGCTATCCAAAAGACGTCCCAGTATAAGCTCTTCATTTATTTCCACCCACTCAGGATCTGATACATAAAGACCATAATATATTATTTCCTTGCCTAAGCGTTGATGTGCATATACGCCGCTGCTTATAGCCACATCGCTTATATCATCAGTAAATAATTGGGTAAGGATTACGGAATCTGTTCCGCTTGAAGGAGAAGGTGTTACAAGTCCGCCGTTTTTTGTTATGTATATAGGCCAACCATCACCATCTCTGTCACTCATATCAACAATAGAATCATTGACATTGTGATCATAAAGAACGGCACCTGTTTTTATATCAAACATCTTTGCTATATTGCCATTACAAAATGCTACTGCCTCCATAGGTGGAAGAGAGAGGAATTTATCATAGATATTAACCTCTGTGCTTGTAAAATCATAATCCCATATCTTGTTTAAATCATTCTTTACA
>JAFUGL010000127.1 GCA_017469405.1 Lachnospiraceae bacterium
ACAGCATTCAGACAGAGGATAGTTTTATGAAATGTGTTATAAAGCATGATATAAAAAATCGTATAAGAGTACATCTTTTGAAAGACCATCTTAGTATCAGGGAAGCTGACAGATTAGAATACATACTTGCCTCAAATGATATGGTAGGTCTGGTTAAGGTGTATGAGAGAACAGCAGATGTTGTAATTGAGTATAAAAAAAGCAGGGAGGAGATTATCGCCCTGCTTGCTTCGCTTGACCCGCAGAAGATTGAGGTGCCGGAAAGCGTATATCAGACCTCGGGCAGGGAGCTTAACAGACAGTATCAGGATAAGCTGTTTGATAAAATAGCATTCCGATATATCAAAAATTGTATAATTCCCATGCCGCTTAGGACTGCAATTACAATCGCTCATTCCTTAAAATATGTCAAAGAAGGGCTTGTATGCCTATGGAATAAAAAGCTGGAGGTTCCTGTGCTTGATGGTGCTGCCATCGGTGCATCTGTTTTAAGAAAGGATTATAAGACCGCCGGAAGTGTAATGTTCCTGTTGGGAGTCGGAGAGCTTCTTGAGGAATGGACGCACAAGAAATCTGTAAATGATCTTGCCAAGACCATGTCTCTTAACATAGGAACAGTATGGCTTAAAACGGATGAAGGCGAAATGTCTGTTTCAACCGCACAGGTTAAGGAAAATGACAGGATTGTTGTGCGCATGGGCAAGATTATACCATTTGATGGTGAGGTTGTAGAGGGCGAAGCTATGGTCAATCAGGCCTCCCTTACAGGTGAATCCGTACCGGTTGCCAAGTCAGAGGGCGGCTATGTATATGCCGGAACCGTTATCGAAGAGGGCGAGATTACCGTAAGAGTTAAGGCGGTATCAGGCTCGGGCAGATATGACAAGATTGTCAAGATGATTGAGGAGTCTGAAAAACTTAAATCAGGTCTTGAAAGCAAGGCTGAACACCTGGCTGACAAGTTGGTTCCGTATTCGTTTGCGGGAACAATTATAACCTACCTTCTTACGAGAAATGTTACAAAAGCCATGTCTGTGCTAATGGTTGATTATTCCTGTGCATTAAAGCTTGCTATGCCGATTTCGGTATTATCCGCCATAAGGGAGGCAGGTCAAAGGAAGATTACCGTAAAGGGCGGTAAATTTTTAGAGGCAATAGCTGAAGCTGATACCATAATATTTGACAAGACAGGAACGCTTACTAAAGCCAAGCCTACCGTCGCAAGAGTAATAAGCTTTGATGATGAGCGGGATGAAAATGAGATTTTAAAGATAGCAGCATGTCTGGAGGAACATTTTCCACATTCCATGGCAAATGCTGTTGTTGAGGATGCAAAGAAAAAGGGCATAGAGCATGATGAGATGCATTCCAAGGTCGAGTACATAGTGGCTCACGGAATTGCAACCACCATAGATGATAAAAAGACAATCATAGGAAGCTGGCATTTTGTATTTGAGGACGAAGCCTGCATAATTCCGGATGACAAGAAAGAATTGTTTGACAGTATTCCACCTGAATACTCACAGCTTTATCTTGCTATGGATAAGAAGCTTATAGGCGTTATATGTATTGAAGATCCTTTAAGAGCTGAGGCTAAAGAGGTTATTGATAAGCTGCATGCTATGGGCTTTGAGAAGCTTGTTATGATGACAGGAGACAGTGAGAGGACAGCCAAAGCTATAGCAAAGGAAGTCGGAGTGGATGAATATTATGCTGAGGTTCTTCCGGAGGATAAGGCAGGATATATAAGAAAGGCAAAGGAAGAGGGACACAAGGTTATAATGATAGGTGACGGTATCAACGATTCGCCGGCACTTTCAGAAGCGGATGTCGGTATAGCCATAAGTGAAGGTGCTGATATAGCAAGAGAGATAGCTGATATAACCATAGGTGCAGATGAGCTTTATGGACTTACAACACTAAAGCAGTTAAGTGATTTGCTTATGGAACGTATCCGTAAAAACTACAGACAGATAGTGTTCTTCAACTCAAGCTTCATACTTCTTGGAGTGACGGGAATTATAACACCGACTACCGGTGCATTTTTACATAATTCCTCAACGGTTGCATTTAGCTTAAGGAGTATGAGTAGATTATTGGATTAATAAATAAAGCTGTTAGAACTGTATCCATAAGATGCAGACTGACAGCTTTTTTATGTTGTAAAATGCTGTAAAAATGGTGTGAAATATCGCCAATTCACGTTGACTTTATCATATGTTTATGTTATAAATAAAATAACCATAGCTATAAGTATGTGCCGTGGTTATGTAACTCGTTGATTTAATTTCACAAGGACGTGGTTCTACCATCAAGGAAGGAGGTAAAGAAGATGTCAACTATCAGTGGTTTCGGAGGTTTGTTTGGAAACACAAAGAGTAATTCCTATCAGAATGACATCTGGGGAGGAATGACATCATCGTCAGGTTCCACTATTTTATCTGACTATGCTTCGATTAAGAACGGAACTTATAAGAAGCTTGCTAAGAAGTATTATGCAAGTGATAGTGCCAAGACTGAGACAGAAGCAAAGACAGAAACGAAAAAGCTGGGACTTGCACAGACAAGCGCTGATTCCCTTTCTTCATCCATCAAGGATTTGATGAAGGATTCTTTGTTTACTAAGAAGACTATTAAATCCAAGGATGAGACAACAGGAGAAACTTCTGAAAAGGAAGATTATGATTGGGAGGCTATCACTAAGGCAGTTAAATCATTTGTTGATGATTATAACAGTGCCATAAAGGATGCATCTGATACCAGCCATAACGGAGTTTTAAGAAGTGCCCTTAGCATGACTTCTATCTCAAAAGCGAACAGCAAATTACTTTCACAAATCGGTATCACAATCGGCAGTGAGAACAAGCTTACTTTGGATGAGGATAAGCTTAAGGAGGCAGATATATCAGCCTTAAAGACCTTATTTTCCGGAACAGGCTCTTATGCGGACAGAATAGCCGCTAAGTCAGCTGCTATATCCAAGGCCAACACAGCTGGTTCTTATACTAATAGTGGAAGTACATTACCATCGACCTTAACAAGTCGTTTTGAAACAGAAGTCTAGGTAAAGGAGGGGAATAGATATGGCGATTAATTCAATTTCTAATGTGACTACTAATAATGTTTATACTAATTATGCAGATAGTATAGCTACAAAGGCTGCAGAGTCCGTAGAATCAAAAGCAAGTGATGCAGTAAAGAGTGTAGTATATGAAAAGAGCGAAGCTTCATCAAATGCTACTTACTCTATCAATAAGATGAGTCAGGCAGACAGATCCGCACTTGTTGAGCAGCTTAAAAATGATCAGGTACAAAGACAGCAGAGCTTAACTGATCTTGTAAGCAAGACTCTTGGACAGCAGGCTAAGAGCTATAGCCTGGCTATGAATGATGACGCATTCTGGCGTATGTTTGCTGATGGCAAGGTTACTGTTACTGAGGCAGCTAAGAAGCAGGCTCAGGAGGATATTTCCGAGGACGGTTACTGGGGCGTAAAGCAGACTTCACAGAGATTGTTTGATTTTGCAAGTGCACTTGCAGGAGATGATCCTAAGACTATGCAGGCTATGCAGAAGGCTATGGAAAAGGGCTTTAAAGAGGCAACCAAGACTTGGGGCAAGGAAATGCCTGAGATAACAGGTCAGACTAAGGATGCAGCTGACAAGCTTTTCGAAGAGTACTATAAGTCAAAGGGAATACTTGAATAATTAGTTAGAGCATATGCTTTTACTTGAATCAGAATATTTAAGAGCTGTTTCGTAAAGAAACAGCTCTTTTTCTTGCGTAAAACCTATCCTTATGATAGACTAAGAAAAGATTTAATATTAATAAGTGGGTATGAAAAAAGATTTTTCGGTACGGCTTATACAATAATAATTAAACAATATATAAGGAGAACAAAAAATGGAAAATTACAAGCAGGAATTTATACAATTTATGGTAGATAGCGATGTGCTTAGATTTGGTGAGTTTACTTTAAAGAGTGGTAGAAAGTCACCTTTTTTTATGAACGCAGGTCTTTATGTGACAGGTAGTCAGCTTAAGAAACTTGGAGAGTATTATGCAAAGGCTATACATGATAATTACGGTGATGATTTTGATGTGTTATTTGGTCCGGCATATAAGGGTATTCCTCTTAGTGTTGCAACGGCTATAGCCTACAGTGAGCTTTACGGAAAGGAAATCAGATATTGCTCTAACCGTAAGGAAGCCAAGGATCATGGTGATGCAGGTATACTTCTCGGAAGTCCTATAAAGGATGGGGACAGAGTTGTAATTATCGAGGATGTAACCACATCAGGCAAATCTATAGAAGAGACATTCCCTATCATCAAGGCGCAGGGGGATGTAACAATTAAAGGACTTATGGTTTCACTTAATCGTATGGAAAAAGGACTTGACGGTAATAAGTCTGCACTTGATGAGATAAAGGATAAATACGGATTTTCAGCAAATGCAATTGTATCCATGGCAGATGTTGTGGAGTGCCTTTACAATAAAGAGGTAAATGGTAAGGTTATTATAAATGATGAGATAAAGACTGCTATAGATGCATATTATGAGCAGTATGGAGTAAAGTAAAAGCAGACAAAGAAATATCAAATAATATCATAATATTTTTATGATAAGTTAAGGATAATAAAGATATGGCGGATTTTATAACAACTTATTCAAAGATTAATTTTACACCACTTGAGCCTAAGATAGAGGATATAAAGATAGAGGATATAGCTCATGCATTATCTCTTATGTGCAGGGCTAATGGCCATTATACTGAGTTTTATTCTGTAGGAGCACATTGCCTTAACTGTTATGATGAGGCTGTTGCGAGAAGGGAAACACCGAGGATTAGGATGGCATGTCTTTTACATGATGCATCAGAAGCGTATCTTTCGGATGTTACCAGACCTGTTAAGAAAAACCTTGAAAAGTATATGGAGATAGAAGAAAGACTGCAAAACATGATTTACGAAAAATTTGTCGGTGAGCCTTTAAATGAGTATGAAAAGCAGATGGTGAAAACTATAGATGATGCATTGCTTTATTGGGAATTTTATGAGTTTTCGGCAGTAAAGTTAAGCGATACCGAGCCATTTGTGGCTATGACTCCTGATTTTTATAAAGGCACAATGAAGCAGGTTGAACAGGCATTTCTTGATACATATAATGAGATTCTTAATCCTACAGAAGAGATAATAGTGGAAGAAAAGCTTACTATCAAGTGGGAAGGACATTAAAAAGCAGTTAATAGAAATGAGATTGATTATCAGCGCAATCTTATAGACTGTAAATGTAAAAGGGAAGAATAAATGGATAGTATTTCAGAAAGAAATAAAATAGGACTGGTACTTGAGGGTGGTGGAATGCGTGGCATGTACACTGCAGGTGTGCTTGATGCATTTATGCTCGAAGGTATAGAAGTTGACGGTGTAATAGGCGTATCTGCCGGTGCTGTTTGTGGTTGTTCGTATA
>JAFUGL010000128.1 GCA_017469405.1 Lachnospiraceae bacterium
AAAATAGCACCCTCTGCTAGCAACGGTCGGTGCTATTTTTTAACAACCAAATTGCCGGCGGCTGGATGTGCCCCAGTGTTCGGCTCTCTTGTTAAGTACATTATATGCAATAAATATGCTTTTGTCAAATAAAAAGGAGGATAAAATGCAAAAATCAGATTTACTTTTATCAAATGGAGAATTAATAGAAAATCAAGATAATAATTTTGAATTAGAAGAACAAATCAAAAAACTTCTTATATATTCAAGATTAGAATGTAACTTGACACAAAAACAGCTTTCCGAAAAATCAGGTATACGCCAATCAAATATAAGTCGTATAGAAAATGGAAGCTGTGTTCCTACTATCGAGACTATAAAGCAGTTAGCTCATGCTATGGGTAAAAAAGTCAAAATCGAATTTATTTAATTAAATACAGTGTACTTAACCAGGGAGCCGAAAGGGAGCTGTTTCAGCCGCCGGACTTTTTAAAGAAAGGGGCTGGTGCCAATGGTCACTTACAACGATTTATTCGAATTTGTGATTATGCTATGCGCAGTTATAACTCTTGTTATACTTATAATCAAGCATAAAAAATAGCACCCTCTGCCTAGCAAACACTGGGTGCTATTTTTTAGCTACACAATTTTGCCGGCGGCTGGACGTGCCCCAGCGTTCGGCTCTCTTGTTAAGTACATTATATGCAACAAATATGCTTTTGTCAAATAAAAAATATGTATGTCAGATGGTGATATGGCTATCTGACCGCCCCCATACTCGCTTATTTGGCTATGATTGACACCCAGTCGTTCATATGAACAATGTCCACTATGGTAAATCCGTTTTCAATAAGTGCAGTTTTAACCTGTTCTTCCTTCATATCAATGATTCCCGAAGTGATAAATAAGCCGCCCTCCTTGATAAGCGGTCTTACCACGCCGGATAAAGGAATTATTACATCGGCTAAAATGTTGGCAACCACTATGTCATACTTATTGCCACCGTTAATCTCTATAGCCTTTTTGATATCTTCACTACCTGTTGTACTATCAAGCAGATTTCCACAGGTAAACTTAAGCTTATCCTCGCTTATTTTATTAACCTCTTGGTTTTCAATGCTTGCCTTTACAGCAATCTCGTCTATGTCCATGCCATGTACAAAGCCTGCACCAAGAAATACACTTATTATGGATAGGATTCCGCTTCCGGAACCCACATCAAATACGGAATCACCGTCCTTAAGATACTTTTTAAGCTGCCCGATACATAACTTGGTTGTCTCGTGGGAGCCGGTACCAAAGGCTATGCCCGGATCGATTTCAACGACGATATCATCCTCATTTACGGCTTCAAGTTCCTCCCAGGTAGGCTTGATAACTATATTGTCATAAATCCTAAACGGCTTAAAAAACTGCTTCCAGTTATTTATCCAATCCTTGTCTTCGGTATTTGATAAAGTAATGTTCATGGTACCTACAGGCATAAACGCACTAAGGCGGGTAAGTTCTGCAACTATATCCGCCTTTAATGTGTCGATATCAAAGCTTGTGTCGATAAAACACGAAACCTTTGCAGTTCCGTCATCCTCTCCCTCAACAAGAGGAATGTCAACAAACATAGCCTTTTTATCTTCTTCCGTAAGTGGAACATTATCTTCAATCATAATACCTTCAACGCCCTTTTCATCAAGGAAAACGCTTAAGATATCAACTGCATCAACAGTTGTTTCGATTGTTAATTTTGTCCACATCATAATATTTTAAAATCCTTTTTTAAAGCCTTTCTTCTTCTTGTGATCACCAAAGCTGAAACCGCCTGCTGAATCCGTCGAAGATCTTGCATTAACAGTAGTTGTATTTGCATACTGGTTAAGTAATGATTTCTGTTCCTCAGTAAGCTTATCAGGTACCTGAACGATAAGTGTTACGTAATGGTCACCTCTTACATTCTTATTTCTAAGAGTAGGAACACCCTTGCCCTTAAGCTTAATCTTGGTATCTGTCTGAGTACCAGGCTTAATATCTATATCATAAGGACCATCAATTGTATTGACTGTAATCTTACCACCAAGAGCTGCCTGGGTGAAGCTTATAGGCTCTGATGAGTAAAGGTCGTATTCCTGACGCTGGAATGTCGGATGTCTGTCTACAAGTACTGTAACAAGAAGGTCACCACGTCCACCACCGTTGATACCCGGCTCACCTTTTTCACGGATACGTATACTCTGTCCGTTATCTATACCGGCAGGTACTGCAACCTGAATCTTCTTCTTGCTCTTAACATATCCAGTTCCGGCACAATTACTACACTTATATTTAATAATCTTTCCTGTTCCGCTACAATCCGGACAGGTCTGTACGGTTCTTGCCATACCAAAGAGTGACTGCTGGGTAAATGTAACCTGACCTTTACCTCCACACTTTGAACATGTCTCAGGCTGATGACCCGGCTGTGAACCTGTACCCTTACATACATCACATTCGTCCTTAAGAGGAAGCTCGAGCTCCTCCTGAGTTCCGAATACTGCTTCTTCAAATGAAACTCTTACGGTAGTCTTGATATTTGCACCCTTTACAGGTCCGTTTGACTGGCTACGTCTTGAGCCTCCACCGAAAAAGTCACCAAATATATCACCGAAGATATCGCCCATATCAGCAAAATCGAATCCTCCAAATCCACCAGGACCGCCTCCCTGTTCAAAGGCTGCATGACCGAACTGGTCATACTTTGCCTTCTTTTCAGGATCTGATAATACTGCATAAGCTTCGGCTGCTTCTTTAAATTTTTCTTCTGCTTCTGCATCGCCCGGATTGGTATCAGGATGGTATTTCTTAGCTACTTTTCTGTAAGCCTTTTTTAGATCTGCCTCTGATACATTTTTGTCGACGCCAAGCACCTCATAATAATCTCTTTTTTCAGCCATCGCACTCACCCTTATTAGATTTCTTTGTAATCAGCGTCTACTACATCTGAATCATCTGAGAAGTCAGGAGTTCCTGTTCCGGTTCCTGCATTTGCTCCAGGACCATTCTGCTCATATAACTTTGAGAATAAGCTCTGTGCACTGTTCATAAGAGTTTCCTTACCGGCCTTAATCTTCTCTACATCGTAATCTGTCATTGCATCAGGGTCAGTTCCTTCGATAATCTCCTTAAGAGCCTTTAAGTCTTCCTCAACCTTAGCCTTATCAGCACCAGGAAGCTTATCACCTACATCATTTAATGCTCTCTCAGTCTGGAATACAAGTGCATCAGCATCATTTCTTGCTTCGATTGCTTCCTTACGCTTCTTATCAGCTGCCTCGTATTCAGCAGCTTCCTTAACTGCTCTCTCGATATCCTCATCTGAAAGTGAAGTTCCTGAAGTGATTGTGATATGCTGCTCTCTTCCTGTTCCAAGATCCTTTGCAGATACATTAACGATACCGTTAGCATCTATATCAAATGTAACCTCAATCTGTGGAACACCTCTTCTTGCAGGAGCGATACCGTCAAGTCTGAAACGTCCTAAGCTCTTGTTATCTCTTGCGAACTCTCTTTCACCCTGTACTATATTGATATCAACTGCATCCTGATTATCCTGAGCAGTTGAGAATATCTGACTCTTGTTTGTAGGAATAGTTGTATTTCTCTCGATAAGGTGAGTAGCTATACCACCCATAGTCTCGATTGAAAGTGTAAGTGGTGTTACATCAAGAAGAAGGATTTCACCTGCACCTGCATCACCGGCAAGCTTACCACCCTGGATAGATGCACCGATTGCAACACACTCATCAGGATTGATACCCTTGAATGGGTCCTTACCTGTGATATTCTTAACCATTTCCTGAACAGCGATAATACGTGTTGAACCACCTACAAGAAGTACCTTGTCAAGGTCTGCAGCAGTTAAGCCTGCATCCTTAAGAGCTGTCTGTACAGGAACTCTTGTCTTGTCAACAAGATGTGCAGTAAGCTCATCAAACTTAGCTCTTGTAAGATCCATATCAAAGTGCTTAGGTCCGTCCTGAGTTGCAGTGATGAAAGGAAGGTTGATGTTTGTAGTTGTTGATGATGAAAGCTCCTTCTTAGCCTTCTCTGCAGCTTCCTTAAGTCTCTGCATAGCCATCTTATCAGTTGATAAGTCAACACCCTCTGCCTTCTTGAATTCCTCTAACATATAATCTGTGATAGCATTATCAAAGTCATCACCACCGAGCTTATTATCACCGGCAGTAGCAAGAACCTCGATGACACCTTCACCAATCTCGATGATAGATACATCAAATGTACCACCACCTAAATCGTATACCATAATCTTCTGCTCTTCTTCGTTATCAAGACCATATGAAAGTGCAGCTGCTGTAGGCTCGTTGATGATACGCTTAACATCAAGACCTGCAATCTTACCTGCATCCTTAGTTGCCTGTCTCTGTGAGTCGGTGAAGTAAGCAGGAACTGTGATAACAGCCTCTGTAACCTTCTCACCAAGGTAACCCTCTGCATCAGCCTTTAACTTCTGAAGAGTCATAGCTGAAATCTCCTGTGGAGAATACTTCTTACCATCGATTTCAACCTTGTAATCAGAACCCATATGTCTCTTAATTGATGAAATAGTCTTATCAGCATTTGTAACTGCCTGACGCTTTGCAGCATCACCGACTACTCTTTCACCTGATTTTGTAAATGCGACAACTGATGGAGTTGTTCTTGAACCCTCGGCGTTAGTGATAACCACCGGCTTACCACCTTCCATAACAGCTACGCATGAATTTGTTGTTCCTAAGTCAATACCTATAATCTTACCCATTTTTAATTCCTCCCTAATTTTATAAATAAAAATATTAATTAGCTACTTTGACCATGCTGTGTCTAAGCACCTGGTCTTTATACATATAACCCTTTTGCATTTCCTCGGCGACTACATTTTCACCAAGATTTTCATCTTCAATATGAATTACCGCGTTGTGCAATTCAGGATTAAATTCTTTGCCTTCGGCATCCATCGGTGCAACACCTATTCCTTCAAGTGTTACCATCAACTGCCGATAAATCTTATCGACACCCTGTTCAAAGGCCCTTTCCTTATCTTCTTCAGGAATACTTGCCATTGCTCTTTCAAAGTTATCAACCACCGGCAAAAGCTTTTCGAGAACATCCTTTGCTCCAAGATCAAACATCTTGTTGCCTTCCTTTTCTGTTCTCTGCCTTGCATTTTCAAACTCTGCCAGAAGTCGTTTATACTTCTCCTCATTGCCCTGTGCAAGTTCCTTATACTTATCAAGCTCAACCTGCATCGCCTTGCTGCCTCTTCTGCTTCCCTTCGGGACAGGCTTTGGTCTCGCTGATTCTGCTTTTTCTTCGGACACATTTTCGACTTCATCAATCTTAACATCCGTGCCCTCAACAGTTTCCTCTTCGGAATCCGCCTTAACTTCTGTTACATCTCCATCTGTTGCAGTTGCAACAGTTGCTTTTTTCTTAGCAGTTTTATTCTCAACAGCTTCTTTATTTTCTGCTGACACATTTTTCTTAGCCATCATCATTCACCCCTTTGCGCTTATTAAATATATCATCCAACTCAATGGTTAAATTCTTTAATGTGCTTACAACCTTTTTATAATCCATTCGCTTCGGTCCCAATATACCGATTGTACCTGTCGCACCCTCAGGCATCTTGTAGGTTGCTGTTACTATCGAACAATCCTCCATATTGGAAACGGTATTTTCTTCACCTATATATACCTGTATGTCATGGGAATCATCCTTGTTACCCGTGGTCTCCTCAAGCAGATGTGAAAGTTCTTCCTTATCCTCAAACTTTTCAAGAAGCTCACTGGTCTTGCTTATATCCCCTATTTCAGGATACTTAAGAATGTTGGTTGCGCCGCTTGTATATATCTCAAGCTCATTTGCCTCATGAACCGCTTCGATTATACCCTGGAATATCTGGTCGAGAATTATGCTGTATTCACCGGACTGCTTCTTCATTGCATTTATCATTTCCAGATTAATATCTTCCAAAGAAGCTCCCTGTAAAAATGTATTAAGCAAAATGTTGAACTTCAGCACATCCTCATTATCAAGGATTGTATCTATCGGAATTATCTGATTTTTTATCAGATTACCCTCGATTACTATAACCGCCAGAAGCGTTGCTTCATCGACCTTGGAAAGCTGTATAAATTTTACCGTCTTTCTGTAGTTTGGAGCCGTAACAAGTGTTGCATAGTTGGTGTTATATGCCAGCACCTTCGCAACCTGCTTTAATAGAAGCTCCATCCGGTCAACTCTCTCAAGCAGTGTGCTTTTTTCAACCTCTGCCTCTTCCTTTTCTTCCATAAGGTTATCTACATAAAATCTGTAACCCTTATCGGTAGGAATTCTTCCTGCTGACGTATGCGGCTGAACTATATATCCAAGCTCCTCCAAATCCGCCATCTCATTTCTGATGGTTGCCGAGCTTAAGTTCAAATCATTGAACTTTGAAATGGTTCTTGAACCAACCGGCTCGCCTGTTTCAAGGTATGTCGCTATAATTAATTTAAGAATTGTCTTCTTACGTTCATCAAGCTCCATTCAATCATCCTTTCTGATTTTATTAGCACTCAAATCTTTTGAGTGCTAACTCTAAAACATAATCTATCACTATGCATGAGTTTTGTCAAGCATTTGTGGGAAAAAATTTATTTTATTTCTTATTTTTTAAAACAGCTATCGATATATAATGAAGCACTTCAAACTCCTCCGGTGCTTCTTTCTCAAGCATAGCCATATGCTCCCTGTTCCATTCTTTAAGTTTATCTTCAGAAAGTGACGCTCCCACACCTCTGCATGCGCGCATACGTCCATTCCAGCTTTCTCTTGCAAACGGAACTTTTACCATAGTTTCTTCTTGATCAACTATTTCAAAGTCATCTATATACTCATCCGGTATCCATACAGGGTGAACCGTGTCACCCGCACCTGACCAATTCGGACTGTATTTTAAGATTATTTCTTCACTCTTTCCTGCAATTTTATCTTCAAACGGAAGCCATCCCATATATAAAATCACAAACTTTCCGTCAGGTTTTATTATGTTTTTTAGCTTTGGTGCAAGTTTTTTATGATCAGGATACCAGATACATTGACAAGCTGTTACAACGTCAAAGCTATTGTCAGGAAAATCTATCTCCTCTGCCGGACAGGTAAAAAAATCTATATCCATACCGGCTGCTTTTGCCATAGCCTTTGCCTCTGCAATTTGGTTTTCGGATATATCAGTACCCGTCCATTTAGCACCGTATTTATACATATTTCTCGGTAGGACTCCGGTGCCGGTTCCGATATCAAGAACCTGCTGTCCATTTATACATAAACCTCTGTCAACAAGGTTTTTATAAAAAACTTCCGGATATATATCTCTGTACTTGGCATAATCCTCCGATGTCTTTCCCCAGTCAAACGGATTACCACTATCAATTTTGTCATTCTTTATCATTTCATTTCCCCACTTATTTCTTTTTAATCTTAAACGTCTTCAAATACTCCTTTTGCTCCGGTGTTATGCGGTAGCTCTCACACGCCTTTTGGATTGCCTTGTTGTGTGTCCAGTTATCCAGTTTTTTTTCTTCGATATAAGGCAGTATGCTTTCATACTGTTTTGCAAGCGCCGTGGCAAAATACCAGGCAATCATCATATTGATATAGTACTCCTCGGAACGAACCACTGCTACGAGCTTTGGATATTTTTCATCATAATCATCATCAAGATAATGCTGCATAAGCATACCGATTGCAAATCTTACGGTATAGGTATGCTCTGATTTTATCCACTTTTCTATATACGGTAACAGTTCTTTTTTATGCTTTTTAAATACCTTTGGTGAGGTCTGGTCACAGGTTGCCCAGTTATTTATATAGGGAAGAAACTCTTCAACCTCTTCTATACAAACTTTAAAATCCTTTTCCCCTGATATAATAAATCCGTGTAGCTGGTTTTCATCGAAATACTTGTGCGGAAGTTCCTTTAAAAAGCTTTGAGTATCCTCTTCCTTTGATATTTCCTTTGCAAATGCTCTTAATGCCGGTGTTCTCACTCCTATAAAATAAGAATCCTCCATACCCGGAATCAGCTTTTTATTAAACTCATTAAACTTCTTATCCTGAAGCTCAAAAAGCCTTTTTTCTATATCTTTTGTAATCATACATAACCCTCTTTTTTATACAAGTTCTCGTAAAAATACTTTCATGAGAACTTATTCTCACATTATCTTACTATAATATTTTTATTCTTTAGTTATAATAGCAACTGCGCAAGGCATCTTTCCTTCAATAACATCAAAGGCGACATTTTCATAGCCTGCATCCTTAAAAAACTGCTTATAAGAATCAAAGTAAAATTCCTTTTTAAAGTTCACACCAAGAAGTTCAATAAATTTTACCATCGTACGCTCTTTACCGTTTTGTATATTAATGTAAGTCGGAATAATAACCTTTCCACCCTTCTTGCAAACTCTGACAAGCTCCTTAATGGCAGCCTGTGGGTCGTCCAAAAGATGAATAACATTACCCGCAACAACCTTATCAAAGCAGCCATCTTTAAAGCCAAGGTTCATAATATCGGCTCTCTTTATGGTTACATTATTCAAACTCCTGCATTTCTTCTTAACTCTTTTAAGCATCCCTGTTGACAGATCAGTAGCCAAAAGCTTTTTACAATTTGTCGCAATTCTTTTTGTGATAGCTCCCGTTCCGCAGGCACACTCAAGGACGATATCCTTTTTATCTATCTCCCTCGCTACTCTTTCTCCAAGTCCTTTATAGACCTTACCGTTATAAATATTTTCAAATAAATCATAAGGTCCCGACATCAAGTCCCAAATCATTTTGTTTCCTCCCCGTTAAAAATTTCTTTAAACAAATACAGGAAACATCCATATAAATGTATGCTTCCTGTATTACTCTTAGCCATGAAGTCCGTTTGACTGTCTTATCATATCTTCAACTACAATATCATATATCTCACCTATTGAAGCACAATACTCCAACAGCTTCCAAGGCTCATTGGTATGGAAATGTATCTTTACCAGATCCTCATCACCTGCTGCTATAAGTGAATTTCCCTCGATATGAGTTGTTATGTAATCTGCGATATCATCCTCATCCAAATCCTCATCACGACGGTCGATAAGCAGCTGGGTATCATAACGATACGCAAACTGATCATCCTCTGCATCTATACTTTTTACAGGTTCCATTATTATATCCTCCCATTATTTTATTATTGGTTAAATATACCTAACCATAGGCATTATAACATCTTTATTTAATAATTGACAGTATAATTTATAATACTTTCTCCCATTCGCTTTCCTTAAAACCTGTAAGCACTGTCTTATCTGCTACAAGCATAGGTCTTTTTACAAGCATTCCGTCCGAAGCAAGAAGCTTAAACTGCTCATCCTCGCTCATATCTGGAAGCTTCTTTGATAATTCCATCTCCCTGTAAATCATACCGCTGGTATTAAAAAATCTTTTTAAAGGAAGTCCGCTTTGCTTATGATATTTCCTTAATGTTTTCTCATCAGGATTATTTTCCTTTAAATCGATAAGCTCATATTTTACCTTTTTTTCATCCAGCCACTTAAGCGCCTTTTTACATGTGGAACATTTTGAATAACAATATACTTTAATCATCTTTATCCGCCTTTCTAATTAAACATTCCCTTTTGAACATCAATCACAAGTAATTTCATATATCTCCTCCGGAACTTCAACTATATAGGTTGCGCCTGCGGTTTTAAGCTCTTCATAGCTTCCGTATCCGTAAAGTGCACCTACGGAATCAACACCTACCTCATTTGCTCCCTCTATATCATACTTTCTGTCGCCTATCATAACGACCTTACTTTTATCATCAATGGAATTTTCGCTGATTGCTCTTTCTATAAGCTCCTTCTTGCTCGGACTTCTTTCCGACCTGTCCGGTCCAATAACGGAGACGAATTTACTATCCAATCCAAAATGCTCTATAATTCTTTTTGCTATTTCCGCCGGCTTGGAGGTAACTACAAAAAGCTTCTTTCCGTCAGCAAAAAGCTTATCAACTAATTCCTTTATACCATCATAAAGCGGTGCATCAAAAAGACCGCTTACCTCATAATATTCGCGGTAATATGTGACTGCTTTTTCCGCATCCTCCTCCGACATTCCATAAAAATCATGAAATGAATTAAATAAAGGTGGACCTATGAATTTCTTCATATCATCGTCACTTTCAGAGCTTGAATCAACGCCCATTTTCTCAAGTGCTACTCTTGCCGACTTAATAATTCCAAATTCCGACTGTGTAATTGTACCGTCCAAATCAAAGAATATATATTTATATTTGTTTATCATACGTTTGTTTTTATTGCCAAATCTGTTTATTTTACCGGTTATTTTTTTTGAAAAACTAATCATTGGTTTTTCTATATAACGATTGACCACACCGGATATACATATCGCTATGAAGAAAATTAATATAAAGCTTCTTATCGGATGCTCATTCTTTAGATTAAATAAAAACACCCAATGGAACAAGTATATGTCGAAGCTTATGCTTCCGATATATGTAAATAACTTATTTCCTAATAATTTGTCCGCAAGACAATTCTTTCCGGTCGCTATAAAAAATAAAGCAACACATGTCACAACAAGACATAATTCAGGTTTTTCCCAACCAATATAGAAATCTTTGTATTTATCGTCAAATTTAACCAATATCTGTTCTGATGAAAAAATGCAGAATAACCCCCACAGCAGTATTGCAGTATCTGCAAGAAGCCTGTACCACAAACGATCATTAAGTTTGAACTCAGCATCAGAATAAGCACGATACAGATAACCCGTTCCCATTCCGAGCATAAAAAATCCTAATCTGAAAAAAGTAGGTGCGCCGTTACCGTATAACCGAAAGGATGTGCCGGGAATATATTTTATGGCAAGATATGCACCTGCAAAAAGAACTGCCGAACATATAATATCCATTATTGACTCTTTGCATTTAAGCTTTCTGAATAATATTTTTATAATGCAAAGCACAATAAATAATAACGGAGCTACAACATAAAATGCAACTTCCTGTTGTAAAAACCATAGATGTCCTTTTGATTTCAGAAAAAACATATTCTGAAAGAAACTCCAATCGGATGTTTTGTCCTCAAATAAAAAGAACATTCCCGGGAAAAAAACAGTTGCGAAAAGCAGATATAACCAGAAAACCGGAATTATCCTGAAAAACCTTTCTATATAATAGGTAACTATTCCCTTTATTGAAAAAAATCTTTTTTCTCCATTTTTTTTAAATGGCGAAATTGCGAAAAAACCACTTGTTGCAAAAAATATATTATTTGCCAGTCCTCCCTGAGCAAGGAATCCCGAATGACTGGCAACCACCAATGCAATAGCTGTAAACCGCAATCCGTCAAATGCATTTACCCTCTTATTATCTTCCATCTTTTTTCCTCATAAAAATCAATCCAATAACACATTATAATATTTTAATTTACTTCTCCCGGAATTGCTGATTGGCAATAAAGCAAATTTTAACCTTAGTTAAGCAGGAAATCACTTAAAATCACATTACTTACATCTATACCACGATCTGTAAGATATATGCGGTCATCTGTCATTTCCATAAATCCTTCGCCAATATATTTGTTAAGAACAGGACCGTAAACTTCGAAAATATCTTTCTTGAAACGCTCTTCAAAATCACTTCTGCTGACACCACAGGTCATACGAAGCCCAAGGAACATAAACTCCTCCATACGTGAATCAATGTAGATAGGTGTTACATTTTCACGAAGCATCTTGGTTGTGTCATTGTAAAGAATCTCACGGTTATCATTGTCGGTAAACTTGTCTGAAATCTCCTCAAGAGTATCTATGTAATATCTTATATTTCTCGTATTATTGAACCTCTTGCCCTGAAAATATGATGATGCGCCAAGACCTAAACCGATATACTCGCCACCGGTCCAGTAGACCATATTGTGAATACATTCATAGCCCGGCTTTGCATAATTGGAAAACTCATATCTGTCATAGCCCTTTGCCGATAAAAGTTTTTTGGTAATTTCATACATTCTCCTGTCAATCATCTCAGGCGGTAAATCATTTAAAACCGATTCATCGCTTGCAAACGGTGTACCCTCCTCGATGGATAGTGAATATGCGGAAATGTGTTCCGGCCCATAATCAAGCACCTTTGATAATGTATCCACATAAGAATGGATTGTCTGACCCGGAAGACCTGACATAACATCAATGTTGATATTATCAAAGCCGGCACGTCTTGCAGCCTTAAAGCTTGCCACAAACTGATCATAATTATGAAGTCTGCCAAGCCTTTTTAGCATCTCATCATCAGCGGACTGAAGCCCGATACTTATACGGTTAATTCCCGCAAGCTTATAGCCTGTAAGCTTCTGATGTCTTAAGGTACCCGGATTTGCCTCTATGGTTACTTCGGCATTTTTTTCTAATTTAAATGTCTGCTTGATAAATGCCATGATATTGGTTATAAGTGATTCATCTAAGATTGATGGTGTTCCACCACCTATAAAGATACTTCTTACCGTATATTCATCAACAATCGGTGCATAAAGCTTTATCTCCTGACACAGTGCATCCACATATCTAAGCATGGTCTGATAGCTTTCACCGTCAAATGAAAGAAAATCACAGTATTTGCATTTTACTGCACAAAAAGGTATATGAACATAAAGACTTACATATCTACTCATCTGTAAACTCTACTCCTCATCTAATTTAAGTACACTCATAAACGCCTTCTGCGGAATCTCTACATTTCCAATCTGGCGCATTCTCTTTTTTCCTTCCTTCTGCTTTTCAAGAAGCTTACGCTTACGGGTTATATCACCACCGTAACACTTCGCAAGCACGTCCTTACGAACCGCCTTAACGGTCTCTCTGGCAATAACCTTGCTTCCGATTGCAGCCTGAATAGGAATTTCAAACAAATGTCTCGGTATCTCTTCCTTGAGCTTTTCACACATCTTTCTGCCTCTTTCATAAGCGGTATCCTTATGAAGGATAAAGGAAAGTGCGTCAACCTCCTCCTTGTTAATAAGCATATCCAGTTTAACAAGATCCGAACGCTCATAGCCCTTGAACTCATAATCAAGGGAAGCATAACCTCTTGAACGGGATTTTAAAGCATCAAAGAAATCATATATTATCTCATTTAATGGTAAATCATACTTGAGTAAGGCACGAGTTGTTTCCATGTATTCCATGCTCTTGTATATGCCTCGTCTTTCCTGACAAAGCTGCATTATCGCGCCCACATAATCGGTAGTAACCATTATTTCAGCCGAAACAAACGGCTCCTCCATATAATCTATAACCGAAGGATCCGGTAAATTGGACGGATTGGTAAGTTCGATAACCTCACCGTCGGTTTTATGTACCTTATATACAACCCCCGGAGCTGTCGTTACAAGGTCAAGATTATACTCTCTTTCAAGTCTTTCCTGTATAATTTCAAGATGTAAAAGTCCTAAGAATCCACATCTAAAACCAAAACCGAGTGCAATCGATGTTTCAGGTTCAAAGCTAAGTGATGCATCATTTAACTGAAGCTTTTCAAGTGCATCTCTTAAATCAGGATATTTTGCTCCGTCTGCAGGATAAAGACCGCAGTAAACCATAGGATTAACCTTCTTATATCCGGGAAGTGCCTCGGCACAAGGGTTGTCCGCATCCGTTACTGTATCACCTACCGTTGTATCTTTAACATTTTTAAGACTTGCGGTTATATATCCGACCATACCTGCGCTAAGCTCATCACAAGGTATGAACTGTCCCGCGCCAAATATTCCGACTTGAACAACTTCAGCCTCTGCACCGGTTGCCATCATTTTTATCTTAGTTCCCTTAGTACAGACTCCGTCAAATACACGGCAGAATATTATTACGCCCTTATATGAATCATAGAGACTGTCAAATATAAGTGCCTTAAACGGTGCATCCACATCACCCGTCGGTGCCGGTATTTTTTCAACTATCTGCTCCAGAACCTGCTCTATATTTATTCCGTTTTTAGCAGAGATAAGAGGTGCCTCACTTGCTTCGATTCCGATTACATCTTCTATCTCATTTATAACCCTTTCAGGGTCTGCCGACGGTAAATCAATCTTATTTATAACAGGCATAACATCAAGGTTATGATCTACAGCCAAATAAACATTGGCAAGAGTTTGAGCTTCAATACCCTGAGCCGCATCCACAACAAGAACGGCACCCTCACAGGCTGCCAGACTTCTTGAAACCTCATAGTTAAAATCCACATGTCCCGGAGTATCTATAAGGTTAAATATATATTCGTGACCATCATTTGCCTTATATATTATACGCACCGACTGCGCCTTAATCGTTATACCTCTCTCTCGCTCAAGATCCATGTTGTCAAGCACCTGCTCCTGCATCTCACGACTGGTTAAGGTTCCTGTCTTTTCGATGATACGGTCCGCAAGTGTTGATTTACCATGATCTATATGCGCAATTATACAAAAATTTCTTATATATTTTTGATCAAGATGTGCCATGTTTCTTTCCTCTTTTTCTTTATACGGACTGTGTATGACAGATAATATCTGTCATACACAGTCCTTCGTAATCAAAGTCATAAAAATAATAATTTAATCATTGGAAAGTATAACATATTAGTATAATTTGTGGCAATCTAATTTTTGCGCAGTACACTGTTTATAATTGCCGCAAGAGGAATCATTGCATTTTTTGCTTCTTCAACCGTATTGGTCTGGGCTCCCACCTCCACAAGTGAAGCTCTCGGAAGCTTTTCAAGATTAAAGCTGTAGCCCCTTATGTATATTCTTCGAAGCAGATCTCCGTACATAGCTTTACCGGCAAGATGCATCTGTAGGCTAAAGGCAAGATTTTCTACCTTATGTGGATTGTACAGATAGTCGATATCACCGTTTAGATTAAGCCTGCTCACTCCATTTAAAAACATTATCTGTGCTGTTGGTCTTCCGTCTATAACTCTCATAAGTTTTAAATCTTCTCTTACTCCGTCTCTGTGAAGATCAATAATCACCTCTATAGATGGATTTTCAGCAAGGATTCTGTCAACCGCCGCTCCGGATAATGTATATGCATAGCTTCTGTCAAGGACACCGTTTACCACATCATAAACATTTCTGTCATGATAGGTTTTTATGCCGTATTCTTCTTCAAGTATGCGTGTAAGCTCGTCTCCGACACCTATTACGGTATCTTCGGTCACTCCCTCCCGACTGTCTGCAAATGCTTCGCTTCCATGCGTGTGATATATAAGTACCTTATACCCGTCACCGGAAAGATCAATACTCATATCCATGCCAAGCAAAGTATCAGCATCAATCTCCTCCGGTAAAACGCTGGTCGAACTATCAACCGCATAGCAGTTTTTAAGCATAAATTCATAATCATTTAACTGTTCCATCGAGTAATATATACCATTTGGATTCATACCGGACGATGCCATAACGTAAAGATTATCCTGTGGCTCCTCCGTACTTCCATCGGGAACGAACTCTGTTGGCTGCTCTGCCTGTGATGAATCAGTACCTGCATCTTCATCTTCTTCGGATGAAACAGCCTCATTGTTATCCGGTGAAAATACACCATACACGTCAAAAGACGAAATAGCCGAATAATCATAATCCAAAAAATCATCGTAGGATAAATCAGGTTCGTCCGAATATTCTTCATTTCCAATCGCCAACATAGGAATAAGCTCATAAAGCAGATTATTTTCCTTAGAATTATCCATACTGATAGCAGGAATAAGTTCATCCCTGATTCCTTTTAAAATATACCTCGATAAGAATTCAGTCCTGACCATGATAAAGATACTTATTATAATTACTATGAAACAATAAATATATCCTATAAAGCTTTTTAATTTTTCCATAGTAAAATATATGCTTTAATTTCTCTTATAATTCAAAAAACCGTTAATTGCCTCAGAGATTGTATAAGATACCTTTTTAACAGCTTCGTCTATATTTTTAGGCGTGACAAACATAGCTGCAAGGTCAGGCTCAAGCAGATTACAGGCTATCTCATATTTTTCCGCATCGGTAAAATGGTTAAGTCTCTCGTTATATTCATAAGTTTCTTCATTTTCTGTTTTGATGCTATCATCTGCGTTATGCTTTAATTGTCCCATTTTGTATTTTTTATTCTTTTCTATGTCATTGCTCTTATTCTGATTTTTTTCGCCTTTTAAGACATCGATCATCCCCTCGACCGACTGATAAACGATAGCCGGAACGGATATTACGGTCGGAACACCTATAGCTATAACCTTTACACCAAGTGTTTTCTTATCAAGTCTTGCTCTGTTATTGCCAACTCCCGCACCGGGA
>JAFUGL010000129.1 GCA_017469405.1 Lachnospiraceae bacterium
ACCACAATACTGATTTTTGCGAAAATCTGATACCATGGTCGGATTCATTACCGGAAGAATGCAAGAAGAAAAAATAAAAACAGCCGCCGGAAACGGCGGCATATCATTCAAAGGGTACTCGCTATAGAGCGTTTACAGTGATACATACCAAATATATCTTTTCATCATAATGAAAATAAGATTTTATATTGTAAAACAACATAAAAAAACGAAAAAGATTGAGCATCCCCTTCGACATACTCAATCTTTTATCATATTATTTATTCATATTATTTAATTATATTACTTTACACCATACCAACCAACACCTTCGCCTTTCCATCCAAGGCCTACAAGCTTATCATTTTCTTCTTTGCTTGTGGTATAGTTGTGGCTTCCTGCTTTCGCATTTGGATTATATTGTCTGTATAACGGAACTGACTTAGCATCATCTGAATACCAGCCTATTCCTTCATATTTCCAACCAACACTTACAAGGAAGTCTTTTTCTTTTTCACTCATTGTATAGTGATGATCTCCGGCATTCTTATTATAAAGTCTGTATACAGGAGTATTTGATTTAGCAGGTGCCTTCCAACCTATACCTTCATATCTCCAGCCTACACTGACAAGATTATCCTTTTCTTTTACATTAGCTGTATAAAAATGTTCTCCACTGTTCGGGTTGTAAAGGCGGTACATATCAACTGTTGTATTAGATTGATTGACTGAACCGCCAGTTGCTATATAGCTTGAATTATGTGTTATCTCAAACCAACACCAATGATCAGTCCCATCTAAAACATACCTTATATCAGAATCATCCTCAATTTTTAATGTATGATCCTGATTAATATAATATAAGCTCAAACTTTTGTTCATTTGATACATCTGATAAGTATAATCTGATTTTATTCTCATCATTGCTTTACCCGGAAGCAAACCATTATCGGCAAAAATAATCTTCAAACTGTCATTATTAAGATTATATGCACCTTTTTCAACAAACTCAAAGCTTACATCTAAATTAATGTCTTTAGGATTGGTTATATCCTTACCATTAAATATCCATTGATAATTATCTTTATAAAAGAATAAATTAACATTCTTTCCTTTGATACTGTTAAATAAATCCTTTGATGCTGTACTTTTGTCAATTAATATCTTACCTGTCTCACCGGCGCTTAGATTATTGACAGCACTGTTTAAATTTGGATTGGAAAGAGCCATTTCAAATTTAACATTAAATTCCTCTTCTACTAAAACGTTTTTTTTATCTTTAATATAAAGTCTATTATCTGAATCATCTACATCACATATGTATGCTCCGTTTGAATCAATGCTATATCCATTTTGATCATAGTAATTCCAATAAAGTCTTTCGTTGCCTGAATAATCAGTTATTCTTACTAATCCTACATAATATTGTGCACATAATGTCTTCATTGAAACAGGAATCGAAATTGTAACGCTTCCGCTTTTAAGATTGATATTATCAACATCTCCAACTATATCATGATTTCCGTATTCTTGTTGTCCTGTTTTGGGATACATAACCACTTCAATACTTTTAATACGCTCATTATCTTTTGCTGTAACATTTAAATTTACAACTCCCGGTTTTTTTACTACATCGTCATTAATTGATACTTCACTTACCACCGGAGCTTCTTCATCACCTGTTGACTCAACCTTAAGAGTTTGTGCATCTTTTATATATGCCCTTATACTCGTATCAGGAAAATCACATATATATGTTCCTTTTTCATCTTTCAGATATCCATCTTTCACATCTCCGTTTAAAAGATATCCACGCGTATTTCCGTGAATATCTTTTAAATTGATACATCTAAGATAGAAATTACCTGATGGAGTATTATCATTTGTATAAAAACTATAGGTTATTCTATTATTATTACATATAAAGCTGCTATCTTGCGGATATAAATATACAAGTTGACCATTTCTATAACAACATAATTCAAGATATACATAACTAATTTCAGAATCATCTACATAGTCTATAGTAAAAGATACCTTATCTCCTTTTTTACAAGAAGTATTATTAAAGGTAATTTCATCAATAAATGGTGCTTCATCATCTCCTGATGATAAAACAGTTATTGTATTACCATTATCTATATAACACTTAACTTGTTGATTATTATTATCGCTCATATAATAACCAATGTCATCTTGCCTATAACCATAATCATCAAGCCCTAATGAATATACACGTCTGTTTCCTGCCTGATCTGTAATATCAATACTACTAGCATAATATTTTCCTGCTACAGCATCTGAAGGTATAGTAATATTAATTACAACATTACCCGAATAAAACCCTTCATCAAACTCTTTATAAACGCCAAAGCCACCTTGACCATTATCAAAACTTGAAAAGTCAAAATAAATAAACTTAACTCCTGTTTCTTCATCAGTTAAATTAAGTGTAACATCAAAGCTATCTCCCTTATTATAAGTTGCTGATGAAAATGATATTGAATTAACTATAGGTGCAGTTGTATCTGCATCTGCCTTTGGTGACAAAAAAGATAAAGCAACAACCATAAAAGCCAATACAAATAAACTACATAATTTTAAAATTATTCTCTTTGATTTCAAAAACTGTTCCTCCCTTTGATGTAATAATAACTAAATCACCATTTTACTTTACACCATACCAGCCTGTGCCTTCGCCTCTCCATCCAAGCTTAACAAGGTTATCATTTTCAGCCTTGCTTGTAGTATAGTTGTGGCTTCCTGCCTTCGCATTTGGATTATACTGTCTGTATAAAGGAACTGATTTTGCATCATCTGAATACCAGCCTATTCCTTCATATTTCCAACCAACACTTACAAGGAAGTCTTTTTCTTTTTCACTCATTGTATAGTGATGATCTCCGGCATTCTTATTATAAAGTCTGTATACAGGAGTATTGGACTTAGCAGGTGCTTTCCAGCCTATTCCTTCATATCTCCAGCCTACACTGACAAGATTATTTCTTTCTTTTTCATTAGCTGTATAAAAATGTTCTCCACTGTTCGGGTTGTAAAGGCGGTACATTGATACATAAGCATTAGTATCATTACCAACATTTTTTGTGTTCGAAATTGGATTATCGTTCGAACTTGGATCAGTGTTCGAACTTGGATCAGTGTTCGAACTTGGATCAGTGTTCGAACTTGGATCATCATTTATATTACTATTAGAATCATCATTATTTTCATCATCTTTAGATGGATTATTGTCAATATTAGAATCTTCAGGTTGCGTATTTGCATTTACAGTTACTGTACATGTTGCGTTCTTTCCACTTCCATCATTGGCTTTTGCAGTTATTGTTGCTGTTCCGGCTGATTTTGCTGTTACTTTTCCTGTCGAATCTACTGTAGCAACATTTGCATTTGAACTTGTCCAGGCAAGAGACTTATCACTTGCATTTGAAGGAGTTATTGTTGCACTTAATGTCTGAGTAGTATTTACATTTATGGTAATGCTGCTCTTATCAAGTGTTATTCCTGTTACAGGCTGCTTTACTGTTACTGTACATGTTGCGCTCTCTCCGCTTCCGTCATTGGCCTTAACTGTTATCACAGCTGTTCCGGCTGATTTTGCTGTTATCTTTCCATTAGAATCAACTGTGGCAACACTTGTGTTTGAACTTGACCATGAGACAGTTTTATCACTCGCATCTAATGGAAATGTAAATGAATATATTGTCTGTGTATCATTTACATTCAAAGAAAGTTGTGTTTTATTTAACTCAACAACTGTAACAGGTTGTTTTACTATT
Organism: Lachnospiraceae bacterium; assembly: GCA_017469405.1. Classification (GTDB taxonomy): domain Bacteria; phylum Bacillota; class Clostridia; order Lachnospirales; family Lachnospiraceae; genus Coprococcus_C. Next base: position 3,777 of record JAFUGL010000129.1, read on the forward strand.
ACACTACAAGTCGCACTCTTTCCGCTTCCATCCTTTGCGGTTGCAGTTATTGTTGCTGTTCCAACCTGATATGCAATAACTTTTCCGCTTGAACTAACATATGCAACATTAATATCAGAGCTTGTCCATGTAACAGACTTATTGCTTGCATCATCAGGTTTTACAGTTGCTGTTAAAACCTGAGAATCATATATATTTAATGATAATGATGATTTATCAAGTGAAACAGATGTTACCGGCTGTATTACAGCAACAGTACATGTTGCACTAACTCCGCTTCCATCATTAGCCTTTATTGTAATAACTGCAGTTCCGGCAGATTTAGCTGTTATCTTTCCATTAGAATCAACTGTGGCAACACTTGTATTTGAACTTGACCATGTGACTGCTTTATTGCTCGCATTATCAGGATTAATAGTTGCGGTCAATGTCTGAGTATCATTAACATTTAGTTTAAGAGTGGTATTATTGAGTTTAATTGATGTAACTGGTTGTTTTACTGTAACTGTACACGTTGCACTCTTTCCGCTTCCATCCTTGGCAGTTGCTGTTATTGTTGCTGTTCCGGCCTGATATCCTGTCACCTTTCCGCTTGAACTAACATATGCAACATTTGTATCAGAGCTTGTCCATGTAACAGACTTATTGCTAGCATTATCAGGTTTTACAGTTGCAGTCAAAATCTGGGAATTATATACATTTAATGTTATTGTATTTTTATCAAGTGTAATTGATTCAACGGGCTGTTTTACTGTAACTATGCACTCTGCACTCTTTCCACTTCCATCATTGGCTGTTGCTGTTATTGTTGCTGTTCCGGCTGATTTTGCTGTTATCTTACCATCTGCATCAACTGTTGCAACATTTGAATCCGAGCTGGTCCACGTAACAGTTTTATCACTTGCACCGGAAGGATATATTGTTGGAGTTATAGTCTGAGTATCTTTTACATTTAAAGTAAGTCTGGTTTTACTTAGTGTAATTGCTGTAACCGGTTGTTTTACTGTCACAGTACACGATGCGCTTTTTCCGCTTCCATCTTTTGCTGTAGCTGTAATTGTAACAGTGCCTACAGATCTAGCTGTTATTTTACCACTTGAATCAACAGAAGCTATGCTACTGCTTGAACTGCTCCATGAAATCTCTTTATTAGTTGCATTGTCAGGATTTACTGTTGCAATCAATGTATATGTATCATATCTGTTTAAATTAATCGAAGTTTGATTAAGAGTAATAGATGTAACCGGTTGTTTTACATTAACAACAACACTTTCTGTAAAATCACCATTACTAAATGTAATTGTCGTGGAACCTAAAGATACTCCTTTTATATTTCCGTTATTATCAACTTTTGCAATACTATCATCTGCAGATGTGTAATTAAAGCTTCCTGTTAAGCCTATTACGCCATTACTTCTAGACCATCCTTTACTCGAAGTTAGTTTAGGTGTGATCTTTTTTGTACTACCGATATTAACAGATACAGAACCATCACTATCTGCTCCGTCAAATCCAACAGTAAAATTACTTAAATTAGCTTTACTAACTCTGATAGAAACTGTCTTTTCCCCGGAAGTGCATTTTTGTTCCTCAGTTCCTTTTTGAGAGCCTGAAGTTTCTCCGGCAGTAACACCGCAAGATGCTATTCCGATGTAATTAGATTTTATGAGCTGTTCATAATGTCCGGTTACTCCTCCGGTGTTATTAACATAGGCATCTTTTTCAGTATACCATAGATTTATAGCACTTATTTCATTAGACGGACTGGCTATAATCTCCCCCGAACTACCAGAACCACTAGAAGCTTTACATGTAAAGTAGCTTGTGCCATCCGGTCTGGTATGTCCCCAAAATACAGATGCCTCGGCAGCTCTTTGAAAAGCTATTTCTTCCATATCTGAAGACCACTTTATAGGAGTATAAGAAGCAATAAGACCCTCATTGTACGCCTCAAGTCTTATCTCATTAATTCTGTTTAATATTGCTTCCTTTGATGTTACACTTACTTCTTTTGTAAAAGTAATAGTTGTATAATCACTATCTGAAGCACCTAATAATTCATCATCATAATTTTCTTCCAAAGCTGCGTCTAAATCATAATTATCTGTTAACGCTGCATCAGTAGTATTTTCTTCTTTAATTTCAGTTTCGATAATACTCTCATTTTCTATTTCAGTTACCGATATATCGTCATCATCAGGATCAGATTCAATTATTTCAAGTTCCACATCCTGAGCCATTGTATCCATGTCATTAAAACCAAATAGAGTTATAACAAGAATCAGACTTAATAATGACACAAAAAATCTTTTTATTTTCATTTGAATTTATTCCTCCTGACAAAAATATGATTTAGTTTAAAAACTTATTCAAATAATGAAATGTATAAAAAGATATTAAGCATATAAGATATACACTTAATATCTTTTTATAACAATTATGATGCTTTATTATTTAACACCATACCAGCCAACACCTTCGCCTTTCCATCCAAGGCCTACAAGCTTATCATTTTCTGCTTTGCTTGTGGTATAGTTATGGCTTCCTGCCTTCGCATTTGGATTGTACTGTCTGTATAACGGAACTGACTTAGCATCATCAGAATACCAGCCTATTCCTTCATATTTCCAACCAACACTTACAAGGAAGTCTTTTTCTTTTTCACTCATTGTATAGTGATGATCTCCGGCATTCTTATTATAAAGTCTGTATACAGGAGTATTTGACTTAGCAGGAGCCTTCCAGCCTATACCTTCATATCTCCAGCCAACACTGACAAGATTATTTCTTTCTTTTTCATTAGCTGTATAGAAATGTTCTCCACTGTTTGGATTGTAAAGGCGGTACATATTAACTGTGGCTACAGATTTATTTTTATCAGAATTATTATTTACATTACCTGCATCACCAAAATTAATCGTGAAATAGTATTTAGGTCTTTCTGTGTCTTTTACTTCTATTTCAACATTACCTTTTAACTTGCAACCATCTAACTTTTCAATTTGAACATATGGTTCTTCATCATTTTCTATAGGAGAAAATAATGTTTTTATATCTGCAATTTTATCATTATCAAGATCTATATATTCATAAGGATCATTTTGATTATCTTCTGAAAAAATAAAATCAAATTTGGCTCCAAAATAAAAAGATAAGAAAACATTTTCAGGTATTGAAGTTTTACCCTTGCTTAAATCTATTTCATATTTTTTGGCATCAGCTAAAACTGACGATAATGTAACATCATTTTCAGGCATAATAAAATGAACAGCCGCATTAGCACCATCATACTCTTCAATATACTCAAAGCCTTCAGCATTGGTATCAATACCGGTAAATTTTATCTCTTTAATATACTTACCTTTTGGAAGTGAATTATTAACATTTCCATCGAAATAAACATCTATTTTTTTACCGGGAGCAGCTGAATCAACTATATTATATTTATAATATCCATCTATTGAAGATCCATAACCGGCTATCAAATAATTATCTAAATTAATATTATATTCTTTTACATCATAAACATATTCAGGTGAATTCTTCGAGAAGTCAGATTGTGATGCAATATTATAATCTCCTGATATCGGAGAAGCATTAAATGCGCAAACTGATACTGTATATGTACCTGAACCATATCGATCCAATACTCTTTGAGATAAATCGTAAGAATTAGTCACAGTGGAAAAATCATCTCTCTCACTTAAATTCTGACCATCTTTTACTATTTTTAGCCAGTAAAAGCCTGCTCCTTCTACGCTATCCCATACACATTTTGTACCTTCCCATCTTAAATTTACAGGTGTAGAAAGTTTTATATCGCTTAAAACAGTCGAAAAGCTCATATCATTTTCAGGCATTATGCATTTAATACCTAAACCATCATATACGTTTGAACCATATTTTTCATAGGTAAAGCCTTCTGATGTATCATCAATACCGGAACAAGAAATATCTTTAATATACTTGCCATCAGGAATTATATCATTAAAGAAATCATTATAGCTAATTTGAATCGAATCACCCGGATACGCAAATTCAACTACATATAAATTACTTATATCCGGATCATCTGAATCAGGAATAACTCTAAATGCTGTAAGATAATCATCTGTATCTATTTTATATGTTCCGGGAAGTTTATCACCCCAAACAGCATAAAAAGTAACGTCACCTTCCGGGATATAATCATTAATTAAACTATTATGCTTATCATTATATAAATTTATATCCTCTACATAAATCATGTCATCATTTTCAAGTTTCCAACCTAAAAATTTTTCGCCCTCAACTATATAACGTTCATCACTTTCAGGACTTAAATGGTTATATCCTATTGTACCAAACCGCTTACGCGGTGGCTACCTCGAATTTTCGATTAATTTACTCTTTCCCAAAAATAAAAGTAGCGTTTAACGTATTTTTGTTGTATTGTTAAGTTCCCCAACCTAATAACAACTATTACACAAACACT
>JAFUGL010000018.1 GCA_017469405.1 Lachnospiraceae bacterium
ATCTGTTTTTTTATTATACTCACTATCCAAGCCACTGTCTGTATCAACAGACATAGTGCTCATATTATCCGGTTGTCCTTTATCCGAGAGCTTTTTCATCTGCTCTACTCTTTTAAGATTAACCTTAACCTTTGCAAGAAGCACCGATAGGCTGTAAGGCTTCTTGATATAATCGTCACCGCCTATGCTTAGGGCGACCAGAACATCATCGTCACTTTGCCTTGCACTGATAAATAAAATCGGAAGCTGATAATCCTCCCTTACTCTTTTACACACATCAAAGCCCGAACCGTCTCCGAGATTAATATCAAGCAATATTATGTCAACCTTGTTGTCATCCAAAAAATCATAACAATCTGCTGCCGAACCCACAAATTTTGTCTTTATATCAAACATCTCAAAGTATTCCGCCGTCATCTTTGCAAGCTCAATTTCATCATCCACAATTAAACAATTATAATGCATAAGCCCTGCCTTTCCTATAACTTATAAATCTTTTGCTTTAACCCTAAAAAACTCAGTTACTTATTTTTTAACTTTATACGTGCTTTCGGTGACTTTATATTTCCATCCCTATATATAACCCCGGACGCAATCAAAGGATTAATTACCTCTGACAAGAACTGACTTCTACTATTATATTTTGTTAATGCCTGAAGTTCTCTTACCGATTTTGCACCTTCAATTTTAAGTATTTCTATTATTAAATCAGTATCCGTTTTATCACCATCAAGTACATTTTCTGTATATAGTCTGTCATATAAACGTAAATTTAAAAATCCGGGATAAATAGATACAACCGGTTGCAGATGTTCTTCACAATCTTTATAGCTTTCAATCATAGTCTGAAATCCTGTTCCGCCACGTTCCATAAGATTTGCCATATCCAAACATGCAGCAATAATAGTATTTCTTCGGATAGAAGGTATCGAACCAATAGGATATTCTTCGTAATTTTTAGGCAATAGCCATGAACCCGGAGATACAATTTCTATTCTGTCACTATATATATCCACATCTATTTGAGTGCCCGCTATAGAATAATCTCTATGTGCAATTGCATTTACTAATGCTTCACGTACAGCTTCTTTTGGATAGGCTCTCACTTCCTCTCGTCCACCATTTTCAGTTTTTTTCCATCCTGTTTTTGTATTTCTCTCTATAAAGTTAAATGTTTCTTGAAATACTTTTGACAAAGATCCTCTGAATCTTTCACTGTCAAGAACTGTTACAGTCTTTTGCTTTCCTTTCCAAAGCCTACAACAAATCAATGAATCCTCTCTATTATAATCATCACTAAACATAACAAAGCCGGATTTTGCAAATCCATCTTTAGAAACTATTTCTTCATTTTGTAAATCTTTTAATGTTGGAATCGAAGAGTCGTCCCTATATTCTTTGCATAAACTGATATATTCCATCCAGTTTTTTTCATCATATACTATTTCAGTAGTTTCATTATCCACACCATATTTTCTTTTATATAAAGCTATTATTTCTTCCGGTGTAGCAGGAGGTGTATTACCATCTCCTTTTATATATACCGTCTCATTAAAATCCCCCTCACGATATCTTAATATAGAATCAGCCTGAATAACCTTTACAGCTAAAACAAAGCGTTCTGCATTTGCATCTACACTTCTCATCATATACTGAAATCTAGCATGAGGAAAAATATGTCTGTCATTTATTTTTGCTATAAGATTTTTCGTCTTATCTAATTCATCAAGCTCTATACCAAATGCTTCTCCATCATTTGAAACCCCAACAAACATTACTCCGCCATTTCCATTTGCATAACCAACAATTGTTTTTGCCCACTTAACCGGATTATCAGGATTAAGAACAGCCTTAAATTCATAGTCCAAATCTTCTGTTATTACATCCGGATATATTTCTTTTATATGCATTTTAACACCCCCTATAGTCTTCTGAATCAAATATATCAAACATTATTGAACATTGCAACAACATTTCGATTACATTGCAACAACATTTCGATTACATTGCAAACCCGCATAAATACTAATATTATAATTCCCTTATTAAATTCAAAATATACTTGTTATATCTGCATTATCATTCTAACATTTCGGTTTTTGTAATGTTATCGTAATGTTAAAATGAAGTACAAGTCTCGCATACGTAAGAAATAAAAAAAACTCTCACCGCTCCGGCTTTATCCTTTTCATCTGATAAAAAAGGAAGCCATTACCCCCAATAGCTTCCCTTTTCATTATTTTTACTTATTCAAAAAAATTCTTTCGATTTTTCTTATTCCTCCGTAATCATCTCAACCGGCTTAAGCTTTCTTACCCTAAGGCCTGCAAGTGCGGAGGTTGCTATTGCCACTGCAATGATTCCTATTACAGTTACTACAATCCATCTAAAGGATATGTCAAAGGTTACACTCTTTATTACGAATAATGAGAATGCTGCGCTTACTATACCGCGTCCCGCTGCACCGGCAAGCATTGCTCCGATTAAGCTGCCCACGAGTATTGCAGGTATGTTGGAAAGCATAATCTGTAATATGAGTCCTCCCGAAGTCTGTCCTAATGCCTTGCTTATACCCATTCCTCTCCACTCGCGGCTTATCTTGGCTCTAATAACAAGCGACTCTACGAAGATTACGATAAATACCGTGATTAAGACGATTATTATGCAAAGCAGCTTCATTGACATCGCAAGAGTGCTGATTATACTGTCCATAGTCTTTTCATCACTTGCTAAAACGATATCATATCCTCTTTCTTTGGCAAGCTTATTAATGTCTTTTTCAAGATCATCATAGCTTACACCGTCTTTTGCGGATATATTGTATTGATAAACCGGTGTACCCGGAAGAAGCTTCTTTGAAGCTTCTGTTGTCATAATCAATGTACGTCCCATACGTTCCATACGCTGATTAATACCGACAACTATAAATTCTTCTTTTACTCCGCCATACTCAATCTCTATAACATCACCTGTCTTTATTCCCATATCCTCGGAGACACCGGACGTAATAAGTACTTCATTATCCTCCTTAGGAAGTCTTCCCTCCAAAAGTATTGTATGCTTTGCATTATTGAAATCATCATAAGCATATGAGTAAACTGCATTGTTTTTACCGTTAAAGTAAACCGTAGGCTCAAAACCTGTATATACCAATACGCTGTCCACCTTATCAAGAGTGAGTAAAGCATCCTTTACCTCTTCATATTTTCCTGAAGCCTCGTTCATTGTTGCAGTTGCTATTTCAAAGCCCATTATCTCCAAAAGTCCTTCAGGTTTTTCACCAAAATTCTCCATCATGCCAAATCCCGCAAGTGAAGAAATTGTAAGAACAGCGGTTATGAATACCATAATAATATTTCTTCCGATACCGCCAAATGTGTCCTTTAATGAAAGCACGATAGCCACAGGAAGCGGTGTCTTTTCAAATGAAAAATGATTTTTCTTGAAATTATGGGTGTTTATTCCACCCCTTAAGGCATCAAGTACAGTGACTTTTTTGTAAAGTCTGCCGGCCACTCTTGATACAAGTGCTATAAGAAGCAATAATCCAATAACGGTACCTAACGCTGCCCCGATGTTTACCGGCTGATTCCAGCTAAGACCTGCAACCGAGCTTATTATATCGCCGAAGGCTTTAAACGTAAGCATCGCAACAACTATTCCGATTACCGAGCCGACAAGTGCAACAAGACATATCTCTATGGTAAGTGCTCCGCGAAGCTCCTTAACGGTGTATCCGCTTGCTTCAAGAATTCCGGTACTCTTCATATTTTTGTTAATGAAATTCTTGATGCTAAAGGATATGATTACAATTGCTATTATCATTATTAAAAATGAGAACATGAGAATAACTGCTACTACTATAAGCGGTACATACTCTGAGCCCATTCTCATCATCTGCCAGTTTAATAAAATGTAATTTGTGTAATTATTTTCATCCTCTGTCGGAACAAGCTTCATAAGCTTTTCCTTATATGCATCGCCAATTTCTTTTTCGAGGTCGGCAGTCTCAAATCCGTCTTCAAGCTCTTTCTCATCGACTCTTCCCTTATATACCTTGAATTTTTCAACAATCAAAGGATGCTCATCAAGCAATTTGTCAATCATTTTTTGTGACATATAAACATAATCTATGGTTATATTTATGGTTGAACAAAAATACGGGTCCTCCACATAACCTGCTACATTTAATTCATAAATATCATCTTCAATCTTATAAACAAAAGTGTCGCCGATATCAAAGTTAGCCTTTAAGTGAAGCGGTATTAAAATATCGTTTTCTTTTAATTCCTTATCCGGCATTTCAATTTTCATAAGTGATTTTTCTTCGGTAAAGCTTTCCACAAAAAATGAAAACTCTCCAAACTCATCATCTTTTTTATTCTTATATGATACGGACATTGAAACCATAGGGGTACTTTCATATTCGACAATATGCTCGTTTTCTTCAAAAACCTCCACTGCTGCCTTATTTGCGATTTCGGTATCATTTATTAAGAGCAGAATGTGTGCACCGTTTATCTTATCAAACCTGTCATCAAGCACCTTTCCAAGTCCAAAAACCGCAGATAAGCTGTCAAAGATTAAAAATGCAGCTATAAAGGTAAGGATAAGAAAGGTAATCATGTCACCCTTTTGTTTCTTCATATTGTTTTTGGCTATTACAAATAATTTATACATAATATTCTCCTCGCATAAAGTTCATTCAAGAACGCTCCCGGCGTTCCTGCTGCGAAATGCGCATCAGCTTCGCTGACAATTTCATCTGTGCATTTCTGCAATCCAACAGCTGCTTTATCTCCTACCATCCCTGCTCTTGTAAGAAATCCTTGAGTTTCTTATGTCTTTCAATTGCCTTTTCCTGATTAGGATTTTTCTCATCCTTATAGTCACCGACATATTCGCCAAGGTCTATCTCATTGGCGATAACTCCGTCCGAAAGATATATGATTCTGTTACCTCTTTCCGCTGCCTTAATCGTATGAGTTACCATTACGATGCTCTGTCCGCTTTGGTTTAAGTCGCTTAAAATGTTAAGTACATTTATTGTATTTTGTGAGTTAAGCGCACCGGTCGGCTCATCTGCGAAAAGCACCTCCGGCTCATTTATAACTCCTCTTACAACCGCAACTCTCTGCTGCTGTCCACCTGAAAGCTGTGTCGGAAACTTACGCCAGTCGGTTTCCTCTATCTCAACTCTCTTAAGCAGCTCCTTTGACTTTGCTGCAAGTGCCTTTCTGTCCTTAGTTCGAAGAAGTCCACTTACCATTACATTGTCAAGTGCGCTCATGGAATCATTTAAGTAATTCTGCTGAAATACGAAGCCTGCGTGATATCTTCTGAAAAGTGCCAGCTTATCATTGCTAAACTTTGAAATCTCGATTCCCTTTCCATCTGATCCTTTTTCTTTCGAAGTCTTTTTGGAATTTATGTCATCCACAAAGTATGTAATGCTTCCAAGCGTCGGTCTGTCCATTCCGGAAAGGGCATATAATAACGTACTCTTACCCGAACCGGAGTTTCCCATAACAACCGTAAAATCTCCCTTATAAACATTAAGGTTCAGATTTTTCAGTACATGCTGCTGAACCGATTCATTTGAAAATGTCTTTGATAAATCCTTTGCCGTTAAAATAATTTCTTTGCTCATTTAATTCACCTTTTCCTTTTTTAATGTTGGAAGCCATTCGCCTTCTTCTCTCCCCGACAACAGGCTTCTATCCTCTTTGTTGAGTCTAATATACAACAAACCAAAAAGGAAGTCTTAACCTGTCTCTTTTCTATTTCTTAATTAATTCTTAATTATGTAACACAGGCTTAAGCCTTGTCATACTTTCGGATCAAGGTTCGATTATAGAGCATGGTATATATAGGGCAATCTATTCAACAGATTGGTTAAAATCCTTGGTTTACCTATAAGACTGCAACACATTGATTATTTTATAGGTAAAATAACTGATGATTATTCTGATATAATTCGTAATTTACCTATAAGTATGATAGATTTATTCAATCTTATAGGTAAAATATTAAATAATCTATCTGAAATAATACTTAATTTACCTATAAATCTACCTTATAGCGTTCAACTTATAGGTAAATGTTACAATCACTAATCTGATATAGTTCATAAATTACCTATAAGATCATTATATACTGCTTGCTTTATAGGTAAAACAATCATTTGAAAGCGACATGGTGCATGTCCATGTTATACATCACGCGCAGCGTGTCGGCAGGAAATGGGTGTAACTGCCGGTTCATAAACTAAATGGGTGCGAAATCATATATAGGTCTTTAGAAGGACCATTTAGAGACGCGTTCACTTAGCGAAATATAATGAAGAAAAAGGGATTAAAACCATTTGCATTTATGCAAAAATGATTTTAATCCCTTTTTCTGGAATTATATTGAGGTTAGTGAGCCTGAGTCGATAACGGAGCAAGAGCGTGTCCTTCGAAGACCTAATATATGATAAGCACCCTTAAGGAAACCTACTCCGGCAGTTACACCCTCTATAT
>JAFUGL010000130.1 GCA_017469405.1 Lachnospiraceae bacterium
ATAATATTCAGGAGGATTTACATATGGATTACAAAAAAGCCGGAGTTGATATTGAGGCAGGATATAAGTCGGTAGAGCTTATGAAAAAGCACATCAAAAAGACTATGAGAGAAGAAGTCTTAGGTGAGATAGGCGGTTTTGCCGGTGCTTTTGATTTGAGCAAGATTAAAAATATGGAGGAGCCGGTGCTGCTTTCCGGAACTGATGGATGCGGAACCAAGGTTAAGCTGGCATTTCTTATGGATAAGCATGACACCATAGGTATAGATGCTGTTGCAATGTGTGTAAATGATATAGCTTGCTCCGGAGGAGAGCCTTTATTTTTCCTGGACTATATCGCATGTGGTAAAAATTATCCTGAAAAGATAGCTGCCATAGTAAGCGGAGTTGCAGAGGGCTGCTGCCAAAGCGGTGCGGCACTTGTAGGTGGCGAAACTGCCGAGCATCCGGGACTTATGCCGGAGGATGAGTATGACCTTGCAGGCTTTGCCGTAGGTGTTGTTGATAAAAAGGATTTAATAACAGGTGCAGATATAAAGGATGGCGATAAGCTTATCGGTATAGCTTCAAGCGGTGTTCACAGCAATGGTTTTTCGCTTGTAAGAAAAGTATTTGAGATGACTAAGGAGTCACTTGATACTTACTATGATGAGCTTGGAAAGACTCTTGGTGAGGCACTTATCGAGCCTACAAGAATTTATGTTAAAGCACTGAAAAGCATTAAGGATAACGGAATAAGAGTTAAGGGATGCAGTCATATCACAGGCGGTGGCTTTTATGAAAATATTCCAAGGATGCTCCCTGACGGAGTCAAGGCAGTTATAGATAAGAATTCCTATGAGGTACCTGCTATATTTAAGCTTCTTGCTTCCAAAGGAAATATAGAAGAAAAAATGATGTATAACACTTATAACATGGGTATTGGTATGGTCGTAGCTGTTAATGAAGCTGATGTAGAAGGAACTATTAAAGCTATCGAGGCTGCCGGTGATAAGGCATACCTTATAGGTGAGGTTAAGGCAGGAGAAAAGGGAGTTGAATTATGTTAAGAGTTGTTGTGCTTGTATCAGGCGGAGGAACCAATCTTCAGGCAATCATTGACAGTGTTAATAACGGTACTATCACCAATACAAAACTGGTTGGTGTAATAAGCAATAATTACGGGGTTTATGCACTGGAAAGAGCAAAAAATGCCGGGATAGATAATCAGGTGGTTTCACCAAAGGACTATCCTTCAAGAGAGGCATTTAATGATGCGCTTTTGGAAAAGGTAAATGCATATAATCCGGATCTTATCGTCCTTGCAGGATTTCTTGTAGTTATCCCTGAGAAGATGATAGATGCATATGAAAATAAAATAATAAATATACATCCGTCTCTTATACCGTCATTTTGTGGAACAGGATATTATGGTCTTAAGGTACATGAGGCGGCTCTTAGTCGTGGTGTAAAGGTATCGGGTGCAACGGTTCACTATGTGGATAAGGGAACCGATACAGGCCCTATCATTCTTCAAAAGGCAGTTGAGGTAAAGGAAGGTGATACGCCTAAGACCTTGCAGCAAAGAATTATGGAGGAGGCAGAGTGGAAGCTTTTGCCTGCTGCTATTAATATGATTGCTAACAGAAGTTAGTGTTTTAGATTTACTTAATTTGTAAAGAAAACTAAATTTTCAAGACTGATACAAGACTGATAATAAAAAAACACTATGATTAAAATAATAGAAATGATATGAAGGAGTAAGATTATGAAGGTACTTATCGTAGGAGGCGGCGGAAGAGAGCATGCCATAGCAGTAAAATGTAGTGAGAGTAAGCTTGTGGATAAGCTTTATGCAGCACCGGGAAATGCAGGTATTGCAAAGCTTGCGGAATGTGTTGACATATCGGTTATGGATGCTGATAAGTTGGTTGCATTTGCAAAGGAAAAGGATATTGATTTAACGATAATCGGACCGGATGATCCGCTTGTTGCAGGTGTTGCGGATGCATTTACAGCTGCAGGATTAAGAGTATTCGGACCTGCAAAGAACGCAGCTATTATAGAAGGCTCAAAGGCATTCTCCAAGGATTTAATGAAAAAGTATAATATACCATCAGCTGCTTATGAGGTTTTTGATAATGCCAACGCGGCACTTTCATATCTTGAAACAGCCAAGATGCCTATAGTTCTTAAGGCAGACGGACTTGCTTTAGGTAAGGGCGTACTTATATGTAACAATCTTGACGAGGCAAAGGCCGGTGTTAAAACTCTCATGCTTGATAAGCAGTTCGGTGCTGCCGGAGATAAGATTGTAATAGAAGAGTTTATGACAGGTAGAGAGGTTTCTGTGCTTTGCTTCTGTGACGGTACACATATTAAGCCGATGACCTCAGCGCAGGATCATAAGAGAGCCAAGGATGGAGATAAGGGACTTAATACCGGAGGTATGGGTACATTTTCACCAAGTCCTTTCTATACAGAGGATATTGATAAGTTCTGTAAGGAAAAAATTTATCAGCCGACTATGGATGCCATGAAAGCTGAGGGAAGAGATTTCACAGGTATTCTTTTCTGCGGACTTATGCTTACAGAAGATGGACCAAAGGTGCTTGAATATAATGCAAGATTCGGTGACCCTGAAGCGCAGGTTGTTTTACCTCGAATGATAAATGACATAATAGAGGTTATGGAGGCTTGCATAGACGGTAAGCTTGATGAGATTGATTTACAGTTTGAGGATAATGCGGCAGTTTGTGTAATACTTGCATCCGACGGTTATCCTGAACATTATGATAAGGGCTTTGTTATAAGCGGACTCGATACATTTGATGATAAGGACGGTTATTATGTATTCCACGCAGGTACAAAGCTTACTGACAAAGGTATTGTAACTAATGGTGGCCGTGTACTTGGCGTGACTGCAAAGGGTGAGGATTTATTTAAGGCAAGAGCCAATGCATATGAAGCTACAAAATGGATAGACTTTGAAAATAAGTATATGAGAAATGACATAGGTAAAGCTATAGATGAGCAGTGAAACGGAGATATAGCATGATAATTAAAATTGATTTTAACAGCGATGAAGCAATTTATATGCAGCTTAGAAATCAAATAATAATGGGAATTGCCCAGGAGGAAATAAAGGACGGTGAGTCTCTTCCGTCAGTCAGGCAGTTGGCAGACGAGCTTGGAGTGAATATGCATACCGTAAATAAGGCATATGCACTTTTAAGGGAGGATGGTTATTTAAAGCTTGACAGACGAAAGGGCGCAGTTGTGTGTATATCACTTGATTCCAAACCAAAACACCTTGAGGTTATAAACTGCAATATGCGTATGATGGTTGCGGAAGCGGTTTGTAAACAGATAAGTGCAGAAGAAATGCATCAGATTATTTCTGATATGTTTAAGGAGTTTGAAAGATTTGGCAACGACGGAGGTAAACAATGAAACTAGGATATACATTGCAGGCTCAGGAGGTATTGGATGTAGCTGCTGAGACAGCAGGTAATATGAAACATAAATTTATAGGTACTGAGCATCTTTTATTTGCTCTGATAACCTATCCATCGGGAACAGCATATAAGGTACTTTCCGAAAATGGGGCAGACGTTAAGGTTGTAAAAGAGTATTTAAACAGAATAAAGGATTTTGGTAAAGGAAGAGCAAAGGATACTGAGTATTCAGGAAAGTTAAAGCAGGTTTTGGAAACTGCCCAGGCTGAGGCAATTAAGCAAAAAAGCAATGAGGTGGGAACGGAACAACTTATAATTGCTATAATCAAAACAAGTGATTCTATAGCATATAAGCTGCTTGATTCAATGTCTGTAAATATACAAAAAATTTTTACAGATATTATGGTTTCTATGGGAAAAGACCCACAGGCTGCAAAAAAAGAATATTCGAATATCAAAAATCCATCGGGTAAGAAAAAGAATTCTTCATCCACACCTACACTTGATCAATACAGCAAGGACCTGACCAAGGAGGCAAGAGAAAGAAATGTGGATCCTGTTATAGGAAGAAATGCTGAAATCGAAAGAGTTATGCAGATTCTTTGCAGGAGAATGAAAAATAATCCATGTCTCGTAGGTGAACCCGGAGTAGGTAAAACAGCAATCGTTGAAGGACTGGCTCAGCT
This sequence comes from Lachnospiraceae bacterium, assembly GCA_017469405.1. GTDB lineage: Bacteria > Bacillota > Clostridia > Lachnospirales > Lachnospiraceae > Coprococcus_C. The sequence continues at coordinate 4,124 of JAFUGL010000130.1, forward strand.
TATAGCTGAGGAAAATGTTCCTGAGATACTTGCAGAAAAGAAGATATTGAATCTTGATTTATCAAGTATGGTAGCGGGTTCTAAGTATCGTGGAGAGTTCGAAGAGAGAATAAAAAAGGTAATTAATGAGGTCAAGGCTGCAGGAGATGTTATTCTTTTTGTGGATGAGCTTCATACCATAATCGGTGCCGGTGGTGCTGAGGGTGCACTTGATGCATCCAATATATTAAAGCCTGCACTTTCACGTGGTGAGGTTCAGCTTATAGGTGCAACCACAAGAACCGAATATAGAAAATATGTCGAAAAAGATGCAGCGCTTGAAAGAAGATTTCAACCTGTATATGTGGAAGAACCTACATCTGAAGAAACTACAGAAATTCTTACAGGGTTAAAGCACAAATACGAAGAGCACCATGGGGTTATAATATCTGATGATGCTATAGCTGCGGCAACCGAATATTCTGTAAGATATATCAATGACAGATTCCTTCCTGATAAGGCGATTGACCTTATAGATGAGGCTGCATCAAGAAAGAAACTTGGACTTTATGCAAAGAGTAAGTCAACAGTAAATCTTGAGGAGCGTTTAAAGGAGCTTGAGGAAGAAATTGAAGAGGTTATCACAGAGGGCGATTTTGAAAAAGCATCTTCAGTAAAGAAGGATATTGAGAAAACCAAAAAGAAGATAGAAAAGACAAAGATAGATAATCACAATAGAGAAGAAGAACGTCTTGAGATAACAGGTGACGATATTGCAGATGTAGTTTCTGTATGGACTAAAGTTCCTGTAAGCAAAATTACCGAAACAGAATCTTCAAGGCTTCTTAAACTTGAAGATACTCTTCATAAGAGAGTTGTAGCACAAGAAGAGGCTGTTGATGCAGTTGCCAAAGCTATCAGAAGAGGAAGGGTTGGTCTTAAGGATCCGAAGAGACCTATCGGTTCGTTTTTATTCCTTGGACCTACAGGCGTTGGTAAAACTGAGCTCTCAAAGGCACTTGCAGAAGCTGTATTTGGAGATGAAAAATCTCTTATAAGAGTTGATATGTCCGAATATATGGAAAAACACAGTGTATCAAAGATTATAGGCTCTCCTCCGGGATATGTCGGCTTTGATGAGGGTGGACAGCTTAGTGAAAATGTACGCAAAAACCCTTATTCGGTAATACTGTTTGATGAGATAGAAAAGGCACATCCGGATGTATTTAATATACTTCTCCAGGTGCTTGATGACGGTCACATAACCGATTCTCAGGGAAGAAAGGTAGACTTTAAAAATACAATAATAATCATGACAAGTAATGCCGGTGCCCAAAGAATCATTGATCCTAAAACACTTGGCTTTGGTGGTGGAAATGATGCCGAAAGGGATCATAATGATATGAAAAAGAGTGTTATGGATGAGATTAAGCAGATATTCAGACCGGAATTCCTTAACCGTATCGATGACATAATTGTATTTAGAACTCTTACCAAGGACAATATCAAGGCTATAAGTGCACTTATGCTTAAGGAGTTAAAAACCAGGGTTAAGAAACAGATGGATATCACTCTCACCTATGGTGACAGCATCAAGAACTTTATCTTTGATAAGGGATATGATAAGAAGTTTGGTGCAAGACCTATCAAGCGAACCATTCAAAATGAAATTGAAGATAAGCTTGCCGAAGAAATACTTAAGGGCGATGTCAAGCAGGGTGATAAAGTCAGCATCGGAGTAAAAGAGGATAAAGTTACTTTTACAGTTAAAAACTTCAAATAAATTTAATAATAATTTTGTGGTAAAAAAATCTTTTATATTGTATAATTAAGATGTGCATTATTGAGAAGATAAGTATACGTTTCAGGATAATAATATAATACACATATGGAGGAAAAAAGATGGCAGTAATTGATGAGTTAATCCGTGAAGAAGAGACAGGTGCATTAAGCTTTGGTAATTATGCTCTTGCAGCTAAGACTAAGAAAGATGGCTTTAATTACAATGGAGATATCTATAAGATTAAGACCTTCAGAGAGATAACAAAGCTTGAAAAAAATGGTACATTTGTATATGAGTCGGTTCCGGGAACCGTTGTTCACAATTTCAGGGCAACAGACAAAGAGGTTATATTAGATGTGGAAGGAACTGAGGATTCTCAGGTAACTCTTGAGCTTGAGGCTGAAAAGGATTACAAGATACATATAGATAATATATATGTAGGAAAGATGAAGACAAATCTTGGCGGAAAGCTTAATCTTTCGGTTGAGCTTGAACCGGGTAAGCAGGTAAATGTAAAGATAGAAAAAATGTAATCAAGAAAATGTAATCTGAAAAGTCCTTATTAATTTTGTAAAAGGAGTAGATATAGTGGCAAAGGAAAAACAGGTTTTTTACTGTAAGGAATGCGGCTATGAATCTGCTAAATGGTTAGGCCAGTGTCCGGGATGCCGGCAATGGAATACATTTGTTGAAGAAAAAATTACTGTAGGTGCTAAATCATCTTCTGTTAAGAAGACGCTTGTAGCACCTACAAGCATTTTAAAGGTAACTACGGCAGATGAGAGTCGAATAAAAACTGATATAGGTGAATTGGACAGAGTACTTGGCGGAGGAATAGTTAAAGGTTCATTGGTTTTGGTTGGTGGTGATCCGGGTATAGGTAAATCCACCATATTACTTCAGATGTGTAAGAAACTGGTGGACAAGGATGTAGAGGTACTGTATGTCTCGGGTGAGGAATCATTGTCACAGATAAAGATGCGTGCCGGAAGAATCGCCAAGTTTGATAAGGATATGATGCTTTTATGTGATAATGATATGGATAACATTTCATCAGCTATTCAAAAGAGTAATCCTGAAGTCGTAATCATAGATTCAATTCAGACCATGCTCGTTGATGAGGTAGGATCCGCACCGGGTACCGTTACGCAGGTAAGAGAGGTGACCTCCCGCCTTATGCAGCTTGCCAAGCAAAACAATGTTGCGGTATTTATAGTTGGACATGTAACAAAGGAAGGTACCGTAGCTGGTCCGAGAACCTTGGAACATATGGTGGATTCGGTGCTTTATTTTGAAGGTGATTCAAATAATGGCTTTAGAATTTTACGTGGTGTGAAAAACAGATTTGGATCTACCAATGAAATAGGCGTGTTTAATATGACGGATGCAGGTCTTATCGAGGTGGATAATCCTTCTTCTGTTATGCTAAACGGAAGACCTATAGGTGTACCGGGTTCGGTTGTTGTTTCTTCTATAGAAGGAACAAGAACCATACTTATCGAGCTTCAGGCTCTGGTATGTAAGACTAATTTCAATATGCCAAGACGTACCTCTGTGGGAGTTGACTTTAACAGGGTTAATCTTATTATGGCTGTGCTTGAAAAAAGAGCAGGGCTTGACCTCTGGGGATATGATGCATATGTAAGTATAGCCGGAGGCATGAGAGTAAATGATCCTGCAATCGATCTTGGTATAGCTTCGGCAATTTATTCGAGTCTTAACAATAAGCCTGTGGGTGACAAGACCATGATAATCGGTGAGATAGGTCTTACCGGTGAGATAAGAGGCGTGTCCAATATTATGCAGAGAGTGAAAGAAGCAGATAAGCTCGGCTTTGATACCTGTATAATTCCTAAGTCCAATTATGATAAAAATATGGAGAAACTAAACATTAAGATAAAATGTGTTTCATCACTTATTGAGGCACTTGGAGTGATTTAAACAATCATATATATTTTTATTGTACGCAAAAAGGGTAGTTAAAGAGGGTTATATGAATAAAGATATTGCTGTTATATTTGATTTCAACGGAACATGTATATTTGACGGAAGGCTTCATGACGAGGCATGGAAGACTTACATAGAAGAACTTGCAGGTAAAAGCGTTTCCGGGGAAGAGATAAAGAATTATATAATAGGAAGAACCGCAAAAGAAATACTTGAACATTTTCTCGGATATGAATTAAATGACAATATGGTCAATCAGTTTTCCGAAGAAAAGGAGAGGATATATCGTATCCTTTTGGCAAAGGCTGATTTGCAGCTTGCCGATGGATTGGAAGAATTCCTTAATTATTTAAGCCTTGCAAAGGTAAAGCATACCATAGCTACAACAGCAAATCTTGAAAATATGAATTATTATTTTGAAAGATATAATCTTGAAAGATGGTTTAAGTGGGAAGATGTTGTTATAGGTATGGGCAACATTCCTTTAAAGCCACATCCCGACCTTTATCTTGCCGCTATGAAAAAGCTTGATATGCCGGCTGAAAAAATAGTTGTATTTGAGGATAGTGAGTCAGGAGTAACAGCGGCTGAGGCAGCAGGCATAAGACATATTATTGCCATAACCGGTGACAGCAGACGTAACGATTTGATAAATCATAAGGGAGTTATTGCATCGGTAAAGGATTTTTCTCATCTCGGTGAGATAGATTTTAAAATATAATTATTATAATATATGAAGAATTGAGGAGAACAGTATGAAATTTAAATGTCCATGTTGCGGATACTATACCTTTGAAGAAGAACCAAAAGGAAACTATGGTATATGTCCTGTTTGCTTTTGGGAGGATGAGCCGGTTCTTGATGAAGATTTGGCAGGTGGAGCAAATCGCGTATCGCTTAAACAGGCAAGGGAAAATTTTAAATTATTTGGTGCTTGTACTGAAGATATGAAGAAAAATGTTCGTGAACCTCTTGAAAATGAAATGCCTATATATAATGAAGAAAAAAGAATTAAAAATGTTGTGTTCGATATAGGTGGTGTTCTTGCCGATTACAGGCTTAAGGAGTTCCTTTTTGCTAAAGGGTTTGACGGG
>JAFUGL010000131.1 GCA_017469405.1 Lachnospiraceae bacterium
ACTATCGTGTTCCTCTTTTATCTGAGGTACTTGAGCTATGCAAAGGAAAAATCAAGCTTGATATAGAGCTTAAAGAATCAGGCTATGAAAAACGCGTCATAGATATGGTAACAAAGCTGTATCGCTATGATGAATTTATGATGAAATCCTTTATAGATAAAACCGTCAAAGCAATACATGACTATGACCCATATATTAAGACAGGTTTATTGCTTGGAGTAAAGGGAGCATCATTAAAGACAAGATTACACGAATATTTCCCAATGACAAGGATAGCCGCATGTAATGCGGATTTCGTATCACCTCATTATAAGCTTGCAACACCGGGATTTATAAAGCGTATGAAGCTTTATAACAAGCCTGTATATGTATGGACTGTCAATCGTGCCAGACTGATGGGAAAATGTATATACAATAATGTCGACGGAATAATCAGCGATAAGCCAAATGTTGCAATCAAAGTAAGACAATATATACTTAATAGAAAATTAAAGCAAAAGATGATGAAAATGAGAAAGCAATATGCCAAGGAAGAAATATAAGGTATAGATAAAAATTAAAGATATATCAATATAAAATAATGATTCTAATAGAAAGGAAACAGTAATTTTACTGCAACAGGATAAGTAATTATGAAATACAAGGTAGGGTTTATAGGCTGTGGCAATATGGCATCGGCGATAATCGGAGGACTTATAAATAATGCTAACATCAAGGCTTCTGAAATTATAGCAGCAGACGCTTCGGAAACTGCAATTAAGAAAGCATCAGACAAACTTAATATAAATACAACTCTTGACAATAAAGAAGTTGCATCTTCCTCAGAGGTTTTATTCTTATCTGTTAAGCCTCAGTTTTATGAGACAGTTATTGCTGAAATAAAAGACACAATCTCTGATAATCAGATTGTAGTAACAATAGCTCCCGGAAAAACTTTAGCTTGGCTCGCCAAGCGAATCGGAAACAATGTCAAGATAGTAAGAACCATGCCTAACACTCCTGCATTGGTAGGTGAAGGCATAACTGCAGTATGTAAAAACTCTCTTGTAAATGAAGAAGAATTTTCTTACATAATGTCACTTTTAAAAAGCTTCGGACTTGCCGAAGAAATATCGGAAAATCTTATGGATGTAGTTGTATCCGTAAGCGGCAGTTCTCCTGCTTATGTATTTATGTTCATTGAAGCTATGGCAGATGCAGCCGTACTTGACGGTATGCCAAGAGACAAGGCATACAAGTTCGCGGCTCAGGCCGTACTTGGCAGTGCAAAGATGGTAATTGAGACGGGCAAGCATCCGGGTGAGCTTAAGGATATGGTCTGCTCTCCTGCCGGTACAACCATAGAGGCTGTTCGTGTGCTCGAAGAAAAAGGCTTCCGCAGCTCCGTCATCGAAGCTATGAAAGCCTGTACGGATAAATCAAAGAGTTTGTAACTTTTGTCTTAATGTCACCGAAGCCTTACCCATGAAATACATTTATTGATTAACCGGAAGAATGATTTCTATTTTAAATATATAATATTCGGATTTGTCATCTTGTGTCGAGGATAGGAAGCATTCACCTTCATACTTCTCAACAGTATCTTTAATGTTGATTAATCCGAAACCATGATTGGACTTATCTTTTTTGGTTGTGATAATATTATTGTCTCTAATGTCCGGTTCATGGGCTGTAGGATTTGCCTCTGTAATTATCATATAGTTTTCATTTCTTTTAAATGTCAGTTCAATATGTTTTTTATCTTCATTAAGATTTTCTACTGCTTCGATTGCATTATCAAGTATATTAGCGAGGATGGTACAGGTATCAAGTGCCGAGAGCTTAACGCCTGAAAGCTTTCCGTCAACCGTAAGTGTTATTCCCTTCTTAGCTGCTTTATTCTTCTTTTCCGAGCAGATTGCATCTACTATCTCATCACCTGCGTGTACGCTTGTGTCTGCCTGCTCAACCAACTTGGCCATATCCTTGATATAGTTTCCAAGCTCATCATATTTTTTGCTCTTATATAACTCCTGCAGACAGTAGGTATGATTTTTCAAATCATGTCTGATTTTTCTTATCTCTCGATTGGAAGCTATAAGTCCCTCATAGTGTTCCTTCTGGGCTTCGATATAGTACTCATTTACAGTATTTTTTTCACGAAAATACATTGATTCCGATTCCTTTATGATAAGCAGTATGGAGATAAGTAAAATGATTACAGTTATGGCAAGCATTATTATACTGTATGTCCTGCCGCCCATATCCCCGCTATATACAAACCGAAGCGAAATCAAAGGTTCAGTATTTAAATATCTGTCTATCCTAAGAACGGAAAAGATGACATTATCTATCAAAAGAAATACCAGGAAAACTGCCGCAACCAGTGATAAAGCCATCGGACCTTTTCTTCTCCTGCTCGAAAGAAATGATAAAATCCATACTACAATAAGTAAAAGCAATATCAATAATATCGATGTAATATTTACCATATATACGGGTGTTTTTATGCTTTCCTCAATCATAGTATCCAATGTATATAAAATACCTAAAAGAATAGTTATAACTTCAAAAGCAGTAACCGTAATAAAAAAAGCCTTTATCTTTTTACATAAAAGCTGCGTGATAAAATAAATCAATAAAAATAAAACCAGTACTCCGTTTATCGTTGTTTCAAAAGGCATCTTATCTGTCACAGTTAAAAGCGCCGTACTTAGTATCACATATATACTAATAACCGTAATTAGCATATTTTTTCTGTTTGATACTTTTTTTAACGGATAACCAAAGAAGCCTGTTATAAGTAACCAGGCTGAAAGTGTATATGCTGTTCCTTCGATAAGGCAATAAACCAAATCATAAATTATCTGCAACATTTTTTTAATCCTATCTCTCACTGTTTCTTACTATCTAAAGCAATTCTTTACTATCTCGCGCTGTTTCTTACATATTCCAGAAGCTTTATCTTAAAATCAGCCATACTGCTTCTGCTAAGTGGTAAAGCGGTACCCTTTG
>JAFUGL010000132.1 GCA_017469405.1 Lachnospiraceae bacterium
GTCGCCGCATATGCCGGTATACTATAACAAAATGCAAACACCAACATAACTGATACAAGTAAAACACTAATCTTTTTTCTTAATTTCATATTACGCCTCCTAATCAATAAATCTAAAACAAACATACCTACATTATAATAATTTTAAACAGACAAGTAAACAAATATTTGCAAGATAATATCGATAAAATTTAAAAGAAAACATCAATAAAGTTCGCACTTAACCACGCGCAGCGTGTCGGCAGGATATGGGTGTAACTGCCGGTAGAAAAAGAAAATGGGTGCGAAATCATATATAGGTCTTTAGAAGGACCATTTAGAGACGCGTTCACTTAGCGAAATGTAATGAAGAAAAAGGGATTTGAATCTTTTGCATTCATGCAAAAAAGCATCAAATCCCTTTTTTCTGAAATTATATTGAGGTTAGTGAGCCTGCGTCGATAACGGAGCGAGAGCGTGTCCTTCGAAGACCTGATATATGATAAGCACCCTTAAGGAAACTTTCTCCGGCAGTTACACCCTTTATATCCTGCCGACCTGATGTTACGCAGTCTCTTCCTTTTTCTTTCCGATGTGTTTCTTGAAGAAGTACCACATAGGACCTGTGATGCAGATTGATGAGTATGCACCGCAGACGATACCTGCCATAAGGGTAAATGTAAATTCTTTAAGTGCAGGTACACCCATTATGAAGAGTACAAGTACCATGATGAAGGTTGTAAGTGAAGTATAGATACTTCTTGTAAGAGTCTGTGCAATACTTGTATTTACTACTTCGTTAAGCTCTACATTTCTATCCATAATCTTCATATTCTCACGGATACGGTCAAATATGATGATGGTTGCGTTGATTGAGTAACCAACGATTGTAAGCATACATGCTATAAATGTATTACCAACTGAAAGTCTTGCAACTGCATAGATTGCAAATACAACCATAACGTCATGAATAAGTGCAAGCACTGCAGATGCACCAAATCTTAAGTCTGAGAATCTTATAGCAATGTAGATGAGCATAAGTACTGAAGCAATAATAATTGCTATTACGGCATCCTTCTTCATCTCACCGCTTATGGTTGAGCTTATGCTCTGCTCACTGATTTCCGAAACACTAAAGTTATCCTTTATAGCCTTTTCCATATCAGCGGCCTGTTCTTCAGTAAGTTCAGAAGTCTTAAAGATTACCTGATTGGTATCCTCAACAGTCTGAATCTGGATACTTCCTGCTGATATACCGGTTGCATCTGTAATTACAGGAACAACTTCTGTTTCTGCCTTTTCAAGATCATATACCTCATCACCCTCAAAGGTAACGGTAGTTGAAGTACCACCGGTAAATTCGAGTGAGTAGTTAAGGGCAGAACCCTTTCTTGATTTATTGATAGGAAGGAATATAATTCCTCCGATTATAACTATAAGTGAAATAACTATACAAACTCTTGAAATCTTTATATAGTTTACCTTCTTAGGCGGTTTAGCCGAACCATACAACTTCTTGTTTGTAAGTCCAAGGTCAACAACTATCTTAAGAAGAAGCTTGGTAATAACGATAGCTGTAAACATTGAAAGGATAATACCTATCATAAGAGTTGTAGCAAATCCCTTGATACTACCTGTACCAAGAAGCATCAATACGAAGGCTGCTATAAGTGTTGTTATGTTACCATCAAGGATTGCTGAAAGTGCCTTGTTAAATCCGGCATCAACTGCATTTCTTACACCCTTATCGGCTGCTATCTCTTCTCTGATACGGGTAAAGATGATGACATTTGCATCAACCGCCATACCAATTGAAAGGATAATACCTGCGATACCCGGAAGGGTAAGTGTAACAGTTCTTACACTAAGCACGAGAAGCATAAGAACGATGTATGATACAAGTGCAACTGAAGCAAGTAAGCCCGGTAAAAGGTAAAGTATAATCATAAGAAGACATACAAGACCGAAACCGATTGCACCTGCCATAAGACTTGTAGAAATAGCTTCTCTACCAAGCTTAGCACCTACGATGTTATACTGAAGCTGTGATAGTTCAAGAGGAAGTGCACCGATTTTGATGGTTGAAGCAAGTCTCTCTGCCTCATCATAATCAGCCATACCGTCTATTACTGCATTACCACCTGTGATAGCTGTCTTAACTCTTGGTGCGCTTACTACTGCACCATCATAAATGATATAGATTATATTTCCAACATTTGCAGATGTAATATCAGCAAATTTCTCAGCACCTTCATCTGTGAATTGAAGCTGAACCAAATATTCTCTGATACCTGTTGCATCACTTGTATCAGTTGCAGGATTAGCTTCCTTAACATCAGAACCTGTGAGAGCTGCCTCATAATCAAGTCCTTGTGACCAGTAAGCATAATTTGTTTCATCTAAGAATAAAAGTTGTCCCGGCTGACCAAGCTCATCTAAGATATCATGAGCATCATACTTGGATGTATCTACAGGAATCTCAACTGTGATTCTGTCGTCACCTTCCTTGTAAACCTCACCTTCGCTGCTGTACTCATCGACTCTTCGCTGAAGCTTGTCGATTGTAGCATCGATTTCTTCATCGGAAGGCTTACTATCTACTATCTGATAGGTAACACTAAGTCCACCCTGAAGGTCAAGACCCAAAGGAATATCCTCTGCCTTACCTGTTCTTTCCTTTCCTACTCCAGCAACTGCCATATAAATCGCTCCTGCAAGTAAAAGCAAAAATACAAGCAGCTTAATTATAGCATCTCTTTTAGCTTTCTTCATCTTTACACTCCTCTTCTAAATCGGCTAACGCAGCCTTTATCATTATTGCACATTCGACACGTTTTCGCTGCATCTTACAGCCGATGTCATATGTATCAAGTATACCGCCGCTATAAAGGTAAGAATTCGCAGCACATCCGCCACTGCAGTAAAATCTTGCAAAACAATCCTTACAATTATCCTTGGCATATACATTACAAAGCTTGAATTCATTTACTACATCCTGATTATTTATTCCGTCAAATACGGTTCCAAGCTTAAAACCATCTATACCAACAAACTGATGACACGGATAAAGCTCACCCTGAGGCGTAACCGCCAGGTACTCCGTTCCCGAGCCACAGCCTGAAAGTCTCTTGTAAACACAAGGTCCGCCGTTTAAATCCAGCATATAATGGAAAAATGTAACAGGCTTTTTCTTCTTATATCTATCTATGATATCCAAAGCCAGCTTATCATATTCTTCAAATATCTGCGGAAGATCCTCTTCTCTTATGGAATAATCCTCTGTCGGTGCCGCTACCACCGGCTCTATGGAAATCTCATCGAAGCCTAAGTCAGCCATTTCTTCAAAATCCTTAAAGAAGTCGATGTTATTTCTTGTAAATGTACCTCTTACATAGTAGCTCTTATCTCCGCGTTTTTCGACAAATTTCTTAAACTTCGGAACTATTATGTCGTAGCTTCCCTTTCCGTTTCTTGTAGGACGCATAAGGTCGTTTATACATTTACGACCATCCAAACTAAGAACAACATTGGATATTTCCTTATTGCAAAATTCAATTACATCATCATCTATCAAAACTCCGTTGGTGGTAAGAGTAAACCGGAAGTTCTTATTGAATTCCTTTTCCTTACTTCGACCGTATTCGACAATCTTTTTAACAACGTCGAAGTTCATAAGCGGTTCACCGCCAAAGAAATCGACTTCAAGATTGACTCTGTTTCCGGAATTTTCTATAAGAAAGTCTATAGCCTTTTTGCCTACCTCAAGACTCATAAGCTCACGCTTTTGTCCATGATATTCGCCTTCATCCGCAAAGCAGTATTTACAGGCAAGGTTACAATCATGCGCTATATGAAGACACAAGGCCTTGACCACTGTTTTTCGCTTTTTAAAATCAATTATGACATCCTTATATACATCCTCGGTAAAAAGCTGTCCGCTGTCCTTTAACTCTTCTATATCAGAGTAGGCCTCATAGATGTCATATTCCGAATATTTATCACCGTACTTATCTATGATTGCCTTAGCGATAGATTTTCTATCTTTCTCCTCATACATAGCAATCATATCATACACAAGCTCGTCCACCACATGAACGCTGCCGCTGCATACATCAAGAACGATATAGTATCCGTTGTTGATATACTGATAAACCATCTGTGGTACTCCTAACAAATTATTTGCTCTTTTAATAACGCAACTAAAGAGGACTATCCAAGATAATCCCCTTTAATCATTATGTATTATCTTTTTTATTATTTATTCTCACAGCTCTGGTTACCAACTGTGCAAGAAGTCTTGCAAGCTGATTGACATGAAGTCTGGCACTCGCCACAACCGCCCTTAACTACAGTACTGTTTAAAGTCTTATCTGTCAAAGTCTTAATTCTCTTCATCCTTATATCCTCCTGATTTTATCTGTCGATTATATTCTCTTTATATATAGCTTTTCCTATCGGATGCTATAGCTAACGTGTATTATATCACAAAACAAATATAAAGAAAAGCTATTTTTTTAGCTAATCATTCCTCCCAAAGTCCCACCGCAAAGGCATAAAATTATAGTACTTAATCCCTTTGCCGCTATAACATTTTCGCCGTGTGACATAAGAATAGATGCGATAAGTATAACTCCAACATAAAGTGCTCCAAGCAAAAGTCCCCAGATATACTTTTTTTCTTTCATGCTCTTACCTATGACTATACCACCTATGGCGCTGGAAATTATATAGGTAAGTGTTATCGCAACATTTACCTTATTTTCATCCAATCCCAGCTTATACATTAAAAAAGCTATGCCAAGCAAAAGTATACCGGTTACAAGATACGATATTATAAGAGCCCTTAAAACATTTACAAGTCTGCCTGCTACTGACACCAAAGACACCTCCATATATTTATCTGCTAAAATAAATATATGCGGGGTAATTTATTTTATGCCGTAATCTCTCCTGCTTTCTTTAATACAGTCTTGGTTATAACCGGACCAAGCAGCTCATAGATTACAACGCCACACAAAACTATGGTCTTTATCTTACCACCATAATCAGGAAGTGTAGCAGCTGCCGATGAAGCAAGACCGATTGCAACACCCTCTTGTGGGATAAGTGTAAGTCCAAGCCATTTTATAACCGGTTTTGGAGCTTTGGTGATCCTTGCGCCAAAAGATGCACCCAGGTATTTTCCTATAACTCTTCCTATAACATAAATCGAACCAACTGCTCCAACCGTTGCAATTACGGTCACATCCAGAGAAGCACCTGAAATAATAAAAAACATCATATATATCGGTGGTGTAATTCTCTCAACCGGTTCATATATTTTGTCACTGAACTTTGACAAATTTACAAATGTAGCGGAAAGCATCATGCATGCAAGAAGCGATGAAAATCCTACCTCATCTGAAACTCCCAGACATACAAATATCATCATAATGGTTACTGCAAGTCTGTTTCCTCTTCCGGTATATAGTTTAACAAGAAATGTCATGATAATACCAAGTATTATTCCAAATGCTATACCACCCAAAAGTTCTATACACGGTTCAAGCATAAGCCTTGCAAATGACACGTTACCATGGGCTCTTATAACATTTGCGACCGCCATGGATATACCAAATGCCATAAGTGCAACCGCATCATCCAGAGCGACAACCGGCAAAAGCGTCTGAGAAACCGGGCCCTTGGCCTTGTATTGCTTGACTATCATGAGCGTGGATGCAGCTGCTGTAGCTGAAGCAATTGCTCCCATAGCAAGTGCAAAGGTTACATCAAATCCACATATTAGCATGATTGTATCAACAACCACTACCGCACCAAGTCCCTCTGTTATTCCGATAACAATCGGAGCCTTGCCAATCTTCTTTAAAAATTTAATCTTAAATTCCGCGCCTATTGAAAAAGCAATAAATCCAAGTGCCACCTCAGATATTATAGACACGCTATCCAAAAAATCCTGAGATAGAAGCTTAATACAATTTGGTCCGATAAGAAGACCGATTACCAGATAACCTGTTACATTTGGTAATTTTAACTTTTTAACTATTTTTCCTGCGATAAGCGCCGCAAAAAGCATTATCGCAATGTTTGTAAGAGTATTCAGTCCCATTTTTACGCACCAAGTCCCTCTACAAATAATACAGGTACAGCAAACATGATACCTGTGTTAGGTTCGTCGAGTCCAACAACCTCTCTTATTACTTCTTTTGCTTTTTCCATCTCTGCATCATCCATAACAAAAAGCATAGTCTTGACTGTCTCGTGATCATCATCATCTGCAAGAATGGACTTAAGCATACTAAACATCGGAAGATCATCCATTTTTTCTATAATACTTGCCATACCGACTCCATCAAGTATGGTTCCGCCATGTACACCATTTTCAGCTAGTTCTTTACAAAGCTCATTGACAAGATTAGCTTTTTTTAAAATAACAAATAAAAGATTCATAATAGTTCCTTTCTTTTTTCGGTTGCATACCGAATACTGTATTTAATCATTCCAGGATATTCGAATATCCATAAACTTTTAGGACAGTATTCGGTATGCAACCTTTTTAAATTCAATTATTTTAAATACTATATAATTTAAATTAAATCACATATATTTTTTATATTGTCATAAACTTGTTTAGCGTATTTTTTTGTAGTGTCATTAGGTTGTATCAAATCGATTACCATAACCGGATACATGCCGGCTCGTCCTGCAGATACTATGCCGTTTATAGAGTCTTCAACCGCAATTGCATCAGACGGTTCAACACCCAGTGCCGCACATGCCTTTAGATAAATGTCGGGATCGGGTTTGCTGTGTTCAACCATATCGCCGTATATAAAAATATCAAAATATTTATTCATATCTTTTGAATTTAGATATTTTTTCGCACGTGAACTCTGTGTTGATGTAGCAAGTGCGGTTTTTATATTTTTTTCTTTCAGATATTCTAAGGTTTCTACTGCACCGTCTTTGAACTCTACACCATTTGCCACAACATAAGATTCAAAATTCTCCATAACTCTGTCACGAAATTCCAGATATTCTATGTTACGTCCAACTATCGCCTCAAATCTTGGCTTATTGTCGAACTTTGTTCCACCCGCAACCGCTTCACAGGCTTTTATCATTATGTCCGAAGGTACACCACGCCTGGCACCCTCCTCCATGTAGAATCTTCGATACAACTTTTCCGTATCAAAGATAACTCCGTCCATGTCAAATACTACTGCTTCAAACATTAAATCTTCTCCTGAATTCTTTGATGATACGTTCATCAACCATCTGACTTTTACCAAGTTTTTATTTTAATATATAACACTAAAATCGGAGAATTAAGTTTCCCTAATTCTCCGATTAACTTATACCATAATTTACATTTTGTCAATTAGTCTTCTTTTCTTCTCTTAAGAATAAAGAATATAAATCCTCCGACTGCAAGTATTGCAGCTACAACTATTGCCCATATCCACCAGTGGCTTGAAGCTTTTTCAACTGCATTTGATACAGTTGTTGCAACACTTGTTTCCTCATTTCCAAAAGTAAATGAAATAGTCTGTTCTGCTTCATTTCCGGCTTCATCTGTCGCCTTCATATAAAGCTCATATTCACCTTTATCTGTTACACTAATTGAAGCTACATTATTTTTAACAGTAATAACAGTATCATTTAACTTAACTTCATCGAGTGTATCCTCATCAAGCTGTAAGGAAACCTCTATGCTATAACTGTCATTTCTTACCTCACCGTCTTCAACACCGGTTACGATAAAGATAGGCTCTTTTGTATCAAGTACAAATGTTGCACTCTTTTCGCTTGAATGTCCAAGCTCATCCTCAGCTGTAATAAGAAGTGTATATGAACCATCCTCAATCTCAGATATTCCATCATATTCACTACCATTCAAATACATACGTACATCACATACAGTAATGTCTGATACAAGCTCATCAAGGTCTAAATCAAGTCCTAATTCTTCAAATGATTTAGCATTGAATGTCTTCTTATCATATGCTGACAAATCGCCTATAACCGGCTCGGAAGTATCTATAGTGAAATGAACACTGTTAGAAGATACATTACCGGCGATATCAGTTGCAGTTATGGTAATATCATAAATACCTTCTTCTGTAAATGTATCGTTTATAGTTGTCGGATTGGCAGTTGCCGCATATGGTGAAAAGCTTATAGGGTTCTTCTTACCTGTTGCATCTGTCCTTGTTCCCTGTATAGATACCTTCTTATTGGCATAAAACTCATCTTTTATAATTGCAGATATACTAACTGATCCATCAGTTGAATCATAATTATTTACACCTGACAGATTGATTTCCGGCTTATTTACATCAACCGTAATGCTCTGACTTGCTGTAGCCGTATGTCCAACCTTATCATCAGCATTAAATTCAAATCTGTATATACCTGACTCTCTTAAAAGCTCTGATATAGAGTATACCTTCTGTGTTGGTGAGATAGTGAGTGTCTTGTAAAGTGTCTCATCTATACCATCGCCGGCCTTACGATAAATATCAACCTTTCCACTTGCATCTGACCAAAATGCCTCTGTAATATTGAAACTTACTGAGGTTGCACTTGATGCAGTTCCACCGGCACCTGTTATGGTAATCTGAGGTGCTGTTGTATCAACTCTGAAACTGATAGTTCTTGTAACACCCATATTGTTTGCTTTATCAACAGAGAATAAATTTACAACATAATCTGCCTCATCAGCAAATGTAAATGTTCTCTCACCTGTTGGAATGAATTCTGATGTTGTAGTTGCAGTATCAGGTACAGTTTTGATAATCTGAACTCTCAAATCAGCAGCATCATCATTTGTATCTGTAACTGAAGCTGTGAGTGTAAGTGGTCCTGTGAGATTTAATGTACCTCCGTTGTAAAGCTGTCCACCATTTACAAGAAGAGCTACAACAGGTGCTGTCTTATCTATAACAAATGATACCTGCTTTGCTTCAGCATCAGTTCCTGCCTTATCTTTTCCTGATACTCTTATATCATGCAGACCCTCTGCTGAAAGAACTATATCTGCATAGTAAATATCGTTTCCTCTCTGCCAGTTTGCACTTACTGCAGAGCCATTGTCAGTTACTGACATTGCAGAAGCATCAAAATTATTATCTTTACATGTAATTCTTACGACTACGTCTGTGTTATAATATCCGTTACTCTTTCCTGATGTTCCGCTTATGATACTTGCACTAACTACAGGAGCGGTGTTATCAACTACAAATGTGGTTGATGAAACATTTGAATTTCTACCCGACTTATCAGTTGCAGATATATTTACAGTATATTTACCATCAGTAAGATCCTTACTTCCTATAACTTGCTTAAGTGTATAACTTACAGCCTCTTGCTTCTCATCCTTATTTACTAAAACCGGATAACCTGCATAAGTTTCATCATTATACTTAACTGTTACCATATATCCCTGAATTGTAAGGTTATCTGTAATTGTTGAAGTAATCTGAGGTGCACCTGAGAAAACATTCTTTTCAGTTACTTTTTTACCATTTACTTTAATAGCTGCAACAGCAGGTGCTGTCTTATCTACCCTTATATTAAATATTCCATCACCATTAGGCATTGTATTGGTAGCTTTATCCTCAGCCTCAAATGCAATCTTTGTACCTGCAATTGATTTTGACTCCGGAACATCAATACTTCCATTTTCAGTAGTACCTGAAGGAGTTAATTCTGTTGCTTGCTCATCAACTGAATACTTAGCATTTTTAAGATCAGACTCAACTGCACTCTCACCTGATTTGATTTCATAATCAAATGTGTAGTCCTGATACCATTTTGAATAATCTACTTCGGTATCATTATTTTTAACTACAGGCACAGTATTATCATACAATAAATCTCCCAATGAAACTGATGCATCATTTTCATTTTCATTTTTTACATATACATTTAAAGCATCAAATTTCTTATTTTCTTCGACAGTTGGCAATGTAAACTCTACAACATCCGTTGTATGGATTCCGGTAGTATCCGAATTATCTCCTATTTCATCTGTTGCAACTGCACTGTAAGTTTCTTCACCAATTCTAAGCTCCATATCCGTCATTTTGAAACCGGATTTTGCTTTTACTTTAATAGTATAAATCTTGTTAAAATCGGAAGCTAAATCAGATAAATTTGAAATATCTGCAAGCTTTTCTCCATCACACCATACTTCAACAAGTTCAACCTTGATATCGGTGTCTACAAGCTGAAGCTTCGGTAAAAGAATCTGATTGTCATCTTCATTGACATTTTCAGCCTTATCTTTAACTATGGCCTTTAATGATAAAGCTTCTGTCATTGTTAATTTGCTATCATCACTGTCAATGACATAATAGTATGTATTTGGATTAGTTGAATCTTTCTCAAAATTGCCAATTTCTACATCTGAATCAGCATTTTTACATACTACAGGTTCCTCAAGATTTGTTTCCGTAATCACAATCTTGTATCTTAATTTATCATATGTAACATTATTTACATAATAAGTATTTGACTCTGTATAGATATCTTCTGAAGGAACTTCTTCCCATACATCTTCCGCATCTCCTGCCGCATGTCTTTCAAGAGCATAAGTTATAACAGGCTTTGTAGAATCAAGAGTAAATTTAAGTTCCTTGGAATCGGAGATACCAGATTCATTTCCCGCAATATCTTTTGCAGTTACTACAATTTTATATTTTCCATCCTTTGAACCATTTATAAGTTCTGTGTTACTTATACCAAATACATCACTCAACTTAGCTGAATATGTGTTATCAGACTGAACTTCAAAATCTTTATTTACTATCTCAGAATCATCCGTAGTTTTAATACTTATATTAATTTTTTGTATTTCTGATCCCTCAGAATTATCTGATACATCACCTGAAATAATAACATCATTTTCGGAATTAAGACCAATAAACTTATCATCTGTATTAACACCACCGACTTCAAGCGAATTTACCTTAGGTGCTGTATTATCCATTTTTATAATAAAACTTGCTGTAGCACTGGTATTACCCGCAGCATCTGTTGCTGAGATGGTATAATTATTTGTTCCTTCATTTACACTCAAATCCAACACAACTGAGGATGAAGGTGTAAATGTTTTGTTCTCACCATTTACTGTTATACTTGTAATATCCGATTCTCCTGATGAATCACTTCCTGAAGAGACCGTTAATGTAGCCGTAGTTGCTCCATTTTTGTACCAAATATCAGAATTATAATCATCAGCACCGACCTTTGTTATATTTATAACAGGCTTTGTAGCATCATATTTAATTGATGAGGCAGTATATGTTGCTTCTCCTGATGGTCCTGCATTTGCAGTAACACTTAATTCATCAGTTGAAAATTCTTTAGCTATTTCACCCAATGTTCCAAACTGGTAGGTATAGTTATATGTATATAAACGTGTCTGACTATCATAGTTATCAGAATTTCCAGATATTAAATCACTTGTCTTATCGACACCAAACACTTTAAATGATGTTATCTCATTTCCTGTGGTAATATTGATAACAACACTATCAGATGTTCCTAAAGTATTAAAACTTCCTCCATCAAAATTAGTTTCACCAATCTTTGCAGTCATGGAAATATTAGCATCAACATCAGACATCCATGAAAATGCAGTAAAACTATAATTATCTGTCACAAACTCTTGATCCGTTACCTGATAACAAATCACTCTTGAATTTGTTGCAGTATCATCATTAAATGCAACTGAATCAATATAATAAGTATAACCACCATATGTAAAATTACTAAAGCCTCCAAAATCTGTTGTTATACTTGGATCAGCTGAAAAATAGCGATATGGATTTGATATAAATGTTATTCCGTCTGGAACTTTATACAAATAGGCAAATTTTCTATTGGTATCATTCTGAACAGAACCACTATTAATTATTTGCCATCCGTTTTCTCCGCCAATCATATTTTTTTGTTCATCTGGTACTGTATCATCTGGCAGATATGCTCTTAATACCTCTATTTCTCCTGCCGCCTTTGCTTCATACTTCTTGTCAAAATGGAAATACAAAGTAGTGCCGACCATGACAACAGTAAGTATCACAGCAATCATTTTGTAAAGCAAACTTGTCTTTTTCCAAATTTCTTTCATTTTAATTTTTCTCCTTTCCCTACAAGCTTTCCTCTGTATGAACAATTACAACATCATAGATATATCTCTTATCATTTTTTGTATCATTTATATTATCGGTTGAAAGAACTGTTGTTGACTCATCGTCCTTATCACCTGCTAATACAGTTGTTGCTTCATCATCGGAAGTTTTCAAGATATCGGTTGCCTCATCATCGCCATCGTCTGAAGCCCTTAAAACATCCGTTTTATCGTCATCGCCGTCGTCCGGTGCTCTTAA
>JAFUGL010000019.1 GCA_017469405.1 Lachnospiraceae bacterium
AAATATTCTTGCGAGCAAGAATGCTTGGCTCAGAGGAACGCGTATATTTGCTCAGAAAACGATGTGTCTGAACGAAGTGAGTTCATCGTTTTCGTGCGAATAAAAAGGATTTGAGCTTATTGATTTAACAAATCGATGGCACGCTGTGTATCAGCCTTATTCATATACTTTCCGTTTGTAAAAACTAAAATGGTGTGAAGTTATATGAGCAGTACCCGGCACCCACCTGTATGCGATAAACCGGAATTTAAGCTTGACAAAAATCTATCTTGTGTTATAGTTGTAGTAGAACAGATATAATATAAATATACTGCAATGTTATAAAAAATGTGATATAATGAGCAAAGCGACGGTCACGCTTGCGTGAACCGGCATTTTGCGAATAACTTCATCGAACCGATAGGTGAGATGGGTATAATATTGCAGTCAGAAAGTGAGGGATTGATATGGATGCAGAAAAGTTCACAAGGAAATCATTAGAGGTAGTTGAAAATTGTGAGAAGCTTGCTTATGAGTACAACAATCAGGAGATAGACCAGGAGCATTTGCTATATAGTTTGCTTACTGTCGATGACAGTCTTATAGCTAAGCTACTCGCCAATATGGGCATTAATGTTGAGAGCTTTTCAAAGGAAAGTGAGAAGCTTGTTGCATATCGCCCTAAGGTTTCGGGAGGAAAGCTTTTTACAAGCCCGGATTTTTCTAAAGCACTTATTCAGGCTGAAAAGGAAGCTAAGCAGATGGGTGATGAGTATGTATCTGTTGAGCACATCTTTTTAGGTATACTTGAAAAAATGAATAAGGCTGTTAAGGGACTTGTACTCGGATACGGAATTACCAGAAATAAATTCCTCGAGGTGCTTGCGGGAGTAAGAGGCAATAAGAGAGTGGAAAGCGACAATCCTGAGGCAACTTATGATACGCTCAATAAATACGGATATAATCTTGTTGAAAGAGCGAGAGAACAAAAGCTTGATCCTGTTATCGGAAGAGATGCAGAGATAAGAAATATAATTAGAATACTTTCGAGAAAGACGAAAAATAATCCTGTGCTTATCGGTGAGCCCGGTGTCGGTAAGACGGCTGCGATAGAGGGACTTGCCCAGCGTATAGTAAGAGGAGATGTTCCTGATTCGCTTAAGGATAAGGATATATTTGCCCTTGATATGGGAGCTCTTTTGGCAGGTGCCAAGTACAGGGGTGAATTTGAGGAAAGACTTAAGGCGGTTCTCGATGAGGTTAAGGATTCTGACGGACAGATAATACTTTTTATCGATGAGCTTCATACCATAGTCGGTGCCGGAAAGACGGAAGGTGCTATGGATGCAGGCAATATGCTTAAGCCTATGCTTGCAAGAGGCGAGCTTCACTGTATAGGCGCAACGACTCTTGATGAGTACAGAAAATATATCGACAAGGATCCTGCACTTGAGAGACGTTTCCAGCCTGTTATGGTAAATGAACCGACGGTTGAGGATACCATATCCATACTTCGTGGTATCAAAAACAGATATGAGGTGTTCCATGGAGTAAAGATAAATGATAGTGCCATAGTAAGTGCGGCTACTCTTTCAGATCGTTACATCACGGACAGATTTCTTCCTGATAAGGCAATCGACCTTATAGATGAAGCCTGTGCCATGATTAAGACAGAGCTTGATTCCATGCCGGCTGAGCTTGATGAGATAGACAGAAGAATCATGCAGCTTGAGATAGAAGAGGCTGCTCTTAAAAATGAAGAGGATAATTTAAGTCAGGAAAGACTTGCATCCTTAAGAGAAGAGCTTGAGACTCTGCGTGAACAGTCAAAACAGATGAAGGCAGTTTGGGAAAATGAAAAGTCAGGCGTTGAACATATAAGAGGACTTCGTGAAGAGCTTGAGGATGTAAAAGATCAGATAGAGATTGCACAGAGAAATTACAATCTGGATAAGGCGGCTGAACTTCAGTATGGAAGACTTCCGGAAATTCAAAAGGAGATAGAAACTCTTGAGGCAAACGTAAGTGAAAAAGATAACAGACTTGTTCATGAGTGTGTAACGGATGAAGAGATAGCAAAGATTATCTCCAAGTGGACAGGAATACCTGTATCAAAGCTTACTGAAAGCGAGAGAAATAAAACACTTCATCTTGCAGATGAGCTTCATAAGAGAGTTGTAGGTCAGGACAATGCAGTATCACTTGTGAGTGATTCTATTATAAGATCAAAGGCGGGTATAAAGGATCCTACCAAACCGATTGGTTCATTCTTATTTCTCGGACCTACAGGTGTTGGTAAGACCGAGCTTGCAAAAACACTTGCCGAGTCGCTCTTTGATAATGAAAACAATATGGTTCGTATCGATATGAGCGAGTATATGGAAAAGCACAGTGTGGCAAGACTTATCGGTGCGCCTCCGGGATATGTAGGATATGATGAGGGTGGACAACTTACCGAGGCGGTAAGAAGAAAGCCATACTCGGTTGTACTCTTTGATGAGGTTGAAAAAGCTCATCCGGATGTATTTAACGTGTTGCTTCAGGTACTTGATGACGGACGTATAACAGACTCCAAGGGTAAGACGGTTGATTTCAAAAATACAATACTCATCATGACATCCAATATAGGTTCGGAATTTTTGCTTGACGGTATAGACGGAAACGGAGAGATAAAATCTGAAGCAAATGAACAGGTTATGAATATGTTAAGAGCACATTTCAGACCTGAATTCTTAAACCGACTTGATGAGATAATCATGTTTAAGCCGCTTGATAAGAATTCAATAAGCGGAATTGTTGACCTCCTTGTGGCAGATTTAAATAAGCGTATAGCAGATAAGGAACTAAAACTTACACTTACAGATGCAGCAAGAGAATTTATCATAGATTCCGGTTACGATCCTGTATACGGAGCAAGACCTTTAAAGAGATACCTGCAGAAAAATGTAGAAACCTTAGTAGCTCGTGCAATACTAAGTAACGTGCTTCACCAGGGCGACACTATAATACTCGACTACAGCGGCAAAGAACTTTATATAAAGAATTCTCGTCTGCAGTAAAGAGTTAATTTTCATATAATTATTTATTTATATTTCAATTTAATATATAATAGCTGTAATTAGAAAAATATATTTAACAATAAAAAATTACAGCTTACAAAAAAATAAGTTGGATGCAGTTGTAAAATACTGCATCCAACGTATTAAAAAGGAAAACAAAAAGGAAATAAATATGGAAATTAATGAATATGCATATAAGCTGATGGAACTTGCAAAGGACAATATTTTAATAAGATACAGATTTTTTGATATTGCTCTTTCGCATTTAAAGCCTGTGTCCGAAACCGGTGCCGGCTGCTTTTATCAAAAAGCAGATAGCTTTTATTATGATCCGGTTTATCTTTTGCGAAGATATATGGATGAGGAACACATTGCCGTCAGAACTTATATGCATATTCTTTTGCACAATATTCTTATGCATAATTTTAATATAAATAAGCTGGATAAATCGTATTGGAATCTGGCAGCGGACATTGCTGTGGAAAATATAATACTTGATATGGATTTTAGTTCTGCCTCTCTTTCACGGGATGAAGAGGAAAGAAAGATAATAGATATGCTGAAGAAAAATATACCGGTTTTTACGGCGGACAGAATATATAGATTTTTCATGACAATCGGTATAAGTGAGGAAGCAAAGGAAAATTACGAAAGATTATTTGCGATAGACAGACATATTTTCTGGCGCTTGGATAATGAAGAAAGTCAAACCGATAATAATGAAATAATTGTTTCAAAAGAGGATTGGGAAAAAATTTCAAGAAGAATAAAAACCGAAATATCCAATTTTTCTAAAAATAAAAATCTTCTGGAGGATATAACAGATAATATAGACTATGCTGTAAGAAAAAGATATAATTACAGAGAGCTTCTTTCACATTTTATGGTTATGAATGAGGAGATAACCGTAAACGATGATGAGTTTGATTATATTTATTACACCTACGGCCTTGATACCTATGGCAATATGCCTCTTATAGAACCGCTTGAATATAAGGAGGATAAGAGGATTAAGGAGTTTGCAATTGCACTTGATACCTCTGCTTCGTGCAGTGGAGAAATAATTAAAAAATTCCTTACTAAAACCTATGATATACTCAAAAACGAAGAAAGCTTTTTTAATAAAATTAATCTTCATATCATCCAATGTGATGATAAAATCGAGACGGATACAAAGATTGAAAGCAAAACAGAGTTTGATACATTTATTAATAACTTAAAGCTTAAGGGAAACGGCGCAACGGATTTTACACCGGTATTTGATTATATCGAAAAGCTGAATAACGAAAAGGAATTTGTAAATCTTAAGGGCTTGATATATTTTACGGACGGGTACGGTACATTTCCGGAAAGGATTCCCGATTATGAGGTAATGTTTGCATTTTTGTATGAGGATATGGGCAGACCTAAGGTTCCGGGCTGGGCTATGCAGGTTGTAATGGAGGATGAACTTTATGAATATTGAACAGGCAAAGGAATATATAAAAGATTCGGTTAAGATTTATCTTAAAAAGGATGATTACGGAGAATACAGAATACCTGTGGTAAGGCAGAGACCTATATTTTTGCTTGGAGCTCCGGGTATAGGTAAGACAGCAATCATGGAGCAGATAGCAAGTGAGCTTTCTATAGCTCTGGTTTCATATTCTATGTCGCATCATACAAGACAGTCTGCTTTGGGACTTCCGTTTATAAAACACAAGACCTATGAAGGCATGGAATACGATGTATCGGAATATACAATGAGTGAAATTATTGCTTCGATTTATGAGATAATGGACGAAAGTGAGATAAAGGAGGGCATTCTTTTTCTCGATGAGATAAACTGTGTTTCGGAAACTCTGGCTCCATCCATGCTGCAGTTTTTACAGTATAAAACCTTTGGACGACACAAGATTCCGGAAGGCTGGGTTATCGTTACGGCAGGCAATCCGCCGGAGTATAATAAGTCAGTTCGGGAATTTGACGTGGTTACCCTCGACAGATTAAAGGTAATAAATGTAGAGGCTGATTATCCGACCTGGAAAAAGTATGCTTTGGAAAAGGGTATTCACAGTTCCATAATCAGTTTCCTTGATATAAACAGAGATTATTTTTATTATATGGAAACTACCGTAAAAGGCAGGATGTATATTACCGCCAGAGGTTGGGAGGATTTGTCTGAGGTAATTTATATGTATGAGGAGGATGGCATTAAGGTCTCCGAAGAGCTTATCGAACAATACATAAGAAATGATACTGTGGTTAAGGAATTTGCCGCATATTATGATTTGTTCAATAAATATAAAAAGGATTATATGGTATATGAGCTGCTTGATGTAAAGGCATCCGAGGATGCTGTTGAAAAAGCGAAAAAAGCGGATATTGATGAAAGAGTATCTCTTTTGGGAATGCTGCTGGATATAGTATTGAATGATATTAAAATGTGCATGGATACGGTTGATTATCTTTCCGAGCTTTTGGTTATGCTTAAGGCGTTAAAAGAAAAGGATGGAAGATATGAATTTCTTGCGGCTATGAAAAATAACAAAAAGAATACATTTGATAAACGTGTAAAAGCAAATTCAATTGACATAAAGGAAAAATCTAAGAGCAGAAGGATAATAGAGTTTTTAAGCTGCGCACTGGAGGAGATTTCGAAGTCGGGCATTATTGATGATGAAAATGTTTTTGGTATAGTTAAGGAAAGGTATGATTCCGAGGTTTCGGATATGAGAAAACTTTCGGAAAAAGCAAAAGAAAGACTCCATAATCTATTCGTATTTACCGAAAAGGCGTTTGAAGAAGGAAATGAAATGCTGGTTTTAATAACAGAGCTAACTGCCGGAAAGGCAAGCTCAAGCTTTATAAGTATGTTTGGATGTGAGGATTATGATAAATATAATTCCAAGCTTATGCTTTCAGACAGACAAAATAACTTGAAGAAGGAAATTGAAAATGTTGTTTTTGATACAGCCTTATGATAAAATAGATATGATTATGTATTTTTATTACATTTATCCGGTTAGTTAGGTTGTTTGTATTAATAGGGAGAAATTACGTATGAATAAAAAGATGCTCCATAGAGTTATATCATTTTTTATGATTTTAATATTTGTTTTATCCTTTGGTAGTATTGATTCAAGAGCTGAAAGCAGTGACTACACTATTGTTGTCAATGTAACCCAAAATGTAGTTACGGTTTATCAGGGAGGACAACCTGTAAAAGCTATGACATGTTCTACCGGTACATATACACCAAGGAGCGGAACATACAGAACAAGTGATAAGTATACCTGGCATTATCTTGTCGGAGGAGTTTCGGGACAGTATTGTACCAGAATTACCGGACAGATATTATTCCATTCTGTACCGTATACCAGATTCGGAGATAATTCTTCGTTGGAATACTGGGAGTATGACAAGCTTGGCACAAGTGCTTCACTTGGATGTGTAAGGTTGTGTGTTGAGGACGCAAAGTGGATATATGATAACTGCGCAAGAGCGACAGCCGTAACATTTGTTACAGACAATACTATGCCTCTTGGAAAGCCTGCAACTTACAAGATATCATCTATGCCTGATGAATTTAAAGGCTGGGATCCGACTGATCCTGCAGATAATAATCCGTGGAAGATATATGCCAATTCAGCTTGTTTTGATGCCAGATATTATGCTGATAACAATCCTGATGTCAAGGCATCATTTGGCTATGATGAGAAAATGCTTTTAAACCATTGGATAAGAAATGGTATAAGAGAAGGAAGAAGAGCCAGCAATGAGTTTGATGTAAGATATTATAAAAGTACATATGCAGATTTGAGGGCAGCCTTTGGTGAAGACAATTATGCATATGTAAGGCATTATATCAATAATGGTAAAAGAGAAAATAGAAAGGGCTCAGAAAATAATATAGATGAATCAGAGGTTGAAGATTTAATTTATAACGGATTGAGCTATGCACCCATATATGATTATGACTATTATATAGCTCATAATAAAGATGTATATAATGCCTTTGGTGATAACGAAAAAGCCGTATTTAATCATTTTATTAATAATGGAATGAAAGAGGGAAGACAGTCTTCCGAAAACTTTAATATTAAGATTTATAAAAATAATTATCCTGATTTGCAAAAAGCTTTTGGGGATGATTTAAAGAAGTATTATGTACATTATCTGACTAATGGAATTAAAGAAAGCAGAAAAGCAACTGTAGATGTTGGAAAATCATCTGATAAAATACCATCAGAAAATTCGCAAAATTCTGATAATACATCCCAAGTAACGACTAAAGAAGGAATAGATTATAGTCCGGTTTATGACTATGACTACTATATAGCTCATAATAAAGATGTATATAATGCATTTGGCGATGATAGGGAGGCTGTTCTTAATCATTTTATTACCTATGGTATGAAAGAAGGAAGAATTGCCAAAGAAACATTTAATGTTTCGGTTTATAAAGATAATTATGCTGATTTAAGAAGTGCATTTGGAGATGACACAAAAAGTTATTATATGCACTATATTACTTATGGAAAAAATGAAAGCAGAAAGTGTTATTAAATAATACCCGGATATCGGAGGATTATATGAAGAAAAAACTTATTTTTGGCATTTTAACAGTATGTGTGTTAATGCTTGCTGCCTGTGGAAATAAGGATAGTAAAAAAAATACAACTGAAGGCACTACTGATATAATACCGTATCAGCCTTCAACTTATACGGATGCATCGACTTCGGAAGAGTTACAAAAGGATGAAGACGGATTTTATATTACAGATGACTATATTATTACTGTTGGTGATACTATTAATGTAAGAGTAAGTCCTTCTACCGATGCCAGCATCTATTCTCTTTTAGGAGGAGGAGAGGTTTTAAAAAGAACAGGTTATAATGAGGAATGGACAAGAGTTATTATGGATAACACTAATTTTTACATTCATTCTGAGTTGGTTGAGATAACTGATGCCCCTCCGGAAGTAACTGTTGAGGAAACAGAAGAAAAAGCATCTGATACAGATGCTCCTAAGCTTGATAAAATAATAGCTATTGATGCAGGTAATCAGACTAATCCAAATGTCTCCCAGGAAGCTATAGGACCGGGAAGCGATGAAACAAAGCAGGGTGTTACTTCAGGAAGTACAGGAGCTACACTTGGAACAAAAGAATATGAATTAAATCTTATCTATGCTGAGGCTTTGAAAGATGAACTGGAAAAAAGAGGTTATGAAGTAATACTTACAAGAGATGCAAATGAGGTGGATTTAACTAATCAGGCCAGAGCACAGCTTGCCAATAATTCAGGAGCGACTTCTTTCATAAGAATTCAAATGAATTATAGTACGAATTCTGAATTGTCCGGAATTATGGCAATGACTATGACTGCTGATAGTCCGTATAATGCTTCGTTACATGATGACAGCTATAAGCTTGCCACGAGAATACTTCAGGGAGCAACTGAAAAGACAGGGGCTATAAACCATGGAATATATGAAACAAAACAGCTTACTGCTGTAAACTGGAGTAACATTCCGGTGGTTGTTATTAATTTAGGATATCTTAGCAGTTCGCAGGATGAGACCAATCTTCTTGATGAAAATTACCGTAAGGATATGGTAAACGGAATTGCTGATGGTATAGATTATTTTTATAATTAATAATATGGGAGGAAATTAATTCATTATGAGGGATTATGTTTTAGTAGGAGATTCAACGGAGGATCTTAATCTGGAAGTGCTTAAGACTCTCGATGTTAAGATGCTTACATTTTCTTATTCCATCAATGATGAGGTTATTCCTTATTATATGGATGAAAGAGACGGAGATATAAAGGACTTTTATGAAAAATTAAGAAAAGGTGCTATGCCGGTTACTTCGCAGATTAATCCTGATACCTATAAAAAGTTTTTTGAAGAAATTGTTAAAGAAGGAAAGGATATTCTTTATCTTTGTTTTACTTCAGGACTTAGCGGTTCCTACCAATCTGCCAGGATAGCAGCAGACATGGTTTTGGAAAAATATCCCGATGCAAGGATAGAAGTTGTTGATTCACTTGCTGCAAGTGTAGGAGGCGGAATCTTATTATATGAGACTGACAAAAAGAAAAAAGAAGGCCTTGATATAGATGAGCTTAAAGCATGGATTGAAGAAAACAGACTAAAAACAAGACATTGGTTTATGGTTGAAGATTTGTTCCATCTGAAAAGAGGCGGAAGGGTAACAACCGTTGAAGCAATGATTGGAAGTGCTCTTAAAATCAAACCTATCTTAAGCCTGGATGAAGAAGGAAAGCTTGTAGTTAAATCAAAAGCAAGAGGAACAGGAAAAGCACTTGAATATCTTATATCAAGAGCAGAAGAGGAAATATCGGATTTTAGCAGCATGTGTTTTAATATAGGAAATGCAGATGCTCATGAAAAGGCCGAAAAGCTTAAGGCAATGCTTATTGAAAAAGGAGCAAAGGAAGAAAACATATTCATTTCTTCGATAGGACCTATAATAGGTTCACATGTAGGCCCGGGAATGGCTGCAATTGCATATGTAAATATTTAAATTATAAAAATGTTACAAGGTTTTGTACCGACCCCAATGGTTAGACCCAGAATCTAACGATTGGAGGTCGGTACATTTTTGCAAAACTTTGTAACATTTTTGTAACAAATGGTTGACATCGTTCTCTTAATGATTTATAATGATTTCGTAACAAAAACGTAATATATTTAAACCTATTTGTAACTTTGTTACGGAAACATGGAGACAGATTATGAGCAGGAGAACAAAACTTAAGCTTCAAAACCTAAGCGTTTATCTAAAAAAGAATATATTCAATGGCAGATATATGGTTAGAAATATCTTAGCTGTAACAGTTTTATTGACATTTGTTACTGCGATATATGGAGCAGGAAGTTTACTAAATGAAAATAAGAAAAAAGATACAGAAATTGATATAGCTGAAAATGATACTGAAGAAGTAACAGTTGCTATCGAGGTAAAGGCTACAAGTAAGCTTGATTCATCTTCAATTAGTATATTGATGGCGGATATGGATGCAGGAAGTGACGTTGATGTTGAAGCCAGAGAATCAGAGATGCTCACAGAAGCATATAAGGAATTTTCTGATAAATGTGTAGCGGTTGGTGATAATATTAATGTTAGAGAGACCGCTGATACCGATTCAAAGATAGTTGGAAAGATGAATGATGGTGCAGTCGCTGTTGTAAATTCTACAGATGGTGACTGGTTAAACATTACTTCCGGTGAAGTGACAGGATATGTAAAAGCAGAATTTGTTAAAACCGGCAATGAAGCATATGATTATGCTAAGGATTATTATAATATAACAGGTGTTGTTAAAGAAGATGGTGTTAATATAAGAAAAGAAGCAACAACTTCTTCTGAGGTTATAGCAGCTGCTTATACAGGTGTTACATATGATGTCGATAAGGAAGCCACTGAAGCGGCTGATGATTGGGTTTGTATAGCAATTGACAGTACAAACAAAGGTTATATAAATGCTGATTATATAGAGGTTACAGAAGGATATCCTGTGGCAGTTGCATATAGTGATAATACTTCTGATGATAAGGTAGCAGATAATAAAGAAAAAGAATCAGAAGCTAAGGCTGATGATAAGGCAGCAGATAATAAATCAGACAAGAAGGAAACTTCAAAGACTGAATCAAATAGTAGTGCAAAGCAGGAGACTAAGACTGAGGAAACTACTACAGAGGTACAAACCACTGAGGCACAGACTACAGAGCAGACTACTGAGGCAGCAGCTGATAATCAGGTTGCGGTTACAGTTACTGCAAGAGGAAGCATAGCTTTAAGTGAAGAAGATATTAATCTTATGGCAGCAGTTATGACACTTGAGTGTGGAAGCGAATCCTATGAAGGACAGCTTGCTGTTGCAAATGTAATTCTTAACAGATTACAGTCAGGCAGATGGGGAAATACAATCAGCGGTGTTGTATATGCACCAAGTCAGTTTACGGTTGTAAACAGCCCAAGCTTTAACACATATATATCACCAAGTTGTTTACAGGCTGCAAGAGAAGCTTGTGCGGGAACCAATAACATCGGTGGTTATATGTCTTTCAGACCATTATATAACATAGATACTTCATCTCTTGGAAGTTACACAATAATTGGAAACCATTGCTTTTTCTAAAAAAGCCCCAAGATATACAACGTAAACCGGAAAGGATTTCATCCTTTCCGGTTTTTTATTACAACAAAAAATATTCGTTTTACAACAGAAGTATGGTTATTTTAGTATGGATGTCGATATTTTATATAGAGTTTGTATTTGATTTTTTGAATTAATTATTTGGTTACATGGGGAGGACAAGATGAGAATTGCTATATGTGACGACGAAAAAAATGTAAGAGAATATATTAAAGAGAAGATTAATATTTTTGATAAAGATATAGAGGTAATATGCTTTGAAAAAGGCGAGGATATTATTACATTTGATGATGACTTTGATATATTGTTTTTAGATATTCAGATGCCGGGAATGAATGGTATGGATATAGCAAGGACGCTTAGGAAGGAAAATGAATCGCTCATTATTATTTTTGTAACCGCACTTGAAGAATATGTATTTAAAGCATTTGATGTGGGCGCATTTAATTATCTGTTGAAACCTCTTGATAAAGTTAAGCTTTTGGAGGTTTTAAATAAGGCAGTATTACATGTGAAAAATATGGAAAAGACAAGTAAAGCATCTGCTAAAAAAGAAAGAACCATGCTTATTCACTCAAACGGAATGCATACAAATATAGTTATTGATGATATAATATATGCAGAAGTTTTTAACAGAAAAATTACTCTTCATATGGTAGACGGTGATATTGAGTACTACGGAAAGCTTTCAGATCTTTCGGATATGGCAGGAAAGGATTTTTTCAGAACTCACAGAGCCTATCTTATCAATATGAATTATGTTAAATCTTACGAACAGACAACGGTCTATCTTAATGATATTGCGATTCCTATATCTAAAGCAAAGTACAGTGAGTTTGTTAAGGCGTTCCTACGATTTAATGTGAGAGAGTAAATAAAGCAGGAAGGAGATGTAACGTTTATATGCAACATTTCTTTCCTGCTTCATTTTTTATTATTTAAAATTCATCAACATCAGCCTTGAACAGCCTCTTATGCTCATACATAGCATTGTCAGCACGTTCAAATACAGTTTTCATTTCTTTGTCAAGATCACAGGAATATACGCCCATACCACACGCCAGAGTTACAAGCCCTTTTCTTTTATTGTCTCTGCTTATATTTTTTAAAGTTTCAAGAAGCACATTTCTGTATATATAATCCTCACCGGTAAGTATAAGAGCAAATTCATCTCCACCTACACGATATACCGGACTATGCTTATAGGTATCGCAAATCATCTTGCAGGCATCTTTAATATAGTTATCACCTGCATTATGTCCTTTTGTATCATTTATAACCTTTAAATCATTTACATCGCAGATAACAATAGCAAATTCCTGAGTGATAATATCATTAATGATTTTATTGTTCATTGTTTCTTCGTCAGCTGTATATGCATGCTTATTTTTTACACCTGTAAGAGCATCCTTATATGCTATATTGATGGCATTTTTAAGCTGAAGCTTTCTTTGCTCGGATTCGTTAATATTGGCAACTCCTATTATTATATGATTTTCATTATCTGTTGATCTGACTGCACGTAAGTTTACATATTCAGGATTTCCATCAAGCATGAGCCTGTAGGTTATAGAATATATTGAGCTGTCTCCCAATGCTTTTATAAAATTATCCTTTTTCATAAGCTCAGCCATCATAGGATAATCTTCAGGATAAATATCTCTTTTCATATTTTTTTGCGTATCATTAAAAAAGTCATATCCCTTTGTACCAACCTTAAGCTGTGCATATTTTTCACTGGAACTGTATTCTGTGTATTCATCCGTTTCTATATCAACATAATATATAACTTCATATCTTCCTGCAAGTGCACGGGCAATCTGGTTATAGGTTTCACTTTCAGCTGCATTTTTCTGCTCACGTTTTACCTGTGCATCAACATTTTTTACACCAACTATAATATACTTGTCATCTGCACCGGTTCCTCTTGTAGTTTTAAGCTGATAGTATAGTGGCTCTTCGTTTATAACAAGCCTGTAGCCTAATGTAAATGGAAGATTATGTTTTATAGCATCAGTAAAATTATCTTTATTAATTTTTGAAAGAAACTTTTCCTGATCATCCTTATAAACAAGCCTTTTACAATTGACTATCGTATCAGCAAAAAAATCATCACCTCTGGATGCAATAACAAGCTTTTTATCATTTCCGGATGCAGAGTATTCTATATAGCTGTCATCCTTCATGTCAATGTAATATATGCTCTCATAATCATTGGCAAGTGAAAGAGCAATTCTTGCAAATGTAGGCTCGTTATCATTGATATTTTGATTATTGTCTTTTAATTCCACAAAACGTCTGGTTTTAATTTTGTCTGCAACATCATAATTATAATTCAAATTGATTTTTTCTTTATCCATATTGCTGTATCTCCCCTGATTACTATATATAGTTCATAGTTTTTAATTGATACATACATAATTATATCAAAGGATTATATTTGACGCAAGAAGTGAGTGAGCTTAAAACTTTTCGCAACATAAAATGTATCGTTTAAAGAAAAACAATTGACTATCCGTAAATAATACGATATTAATTATATAAATCATTTTAAAAGGTTATTTAATTAAATAATTATGTCGATATATAAAATGATTAATTATAACTATGTAAAAGGATTTACATAAGAATAAATCACGGAAGATTACTTTTTTATTTAACATAATTTCATTTTTTCAAACATTTTATTCTTATCTAAATCCCAAGATGCTATATAAATTAAGGTGGTGCTTATTATAATGACTATCAATTTTAACACAAGTCAGACCATAAATGTAAACACTGTATCAAATAATACATCTGACCAAAAGGGAAGAAAGACATTTTTTGCCGGAGAAACTAATGAAAGCATAGTAGCTTCAAAAAGGAAATTAGCACAAAAGCAGGCCATGAAGCTTATAGATGATGCATGGCAAAAGGACAACGAAAAATCAGACAGCATTAAAAAAATGGGAGATAAGATTTCATCCAATAAAGAATCTATAAAGCAATCAAATTCCAAGCTCAAGGATTTGGAAGAAAGCAAAGAAGCTTTAAGAGAAAAATATGGTATAGCTGCTGATTCTGATGAACAAAAGGATTTACTTCTTTTGGAAAAATATCAGGATAGAAAAAACGGCTTAAAAACAGAGCCTTTTACAAAAGATGAGATTGCAAGATTAAAAGAACTCCAGGATATTCCAAGAACAGAATATCAAAATAAGGTTTTAGAGGTTAATGATGCTGTAGATGAATTAAAGATGGATATCGTGAAAAAGTCAAATGAAAATATCGGACTTGGCGAATCTATCATTGAAGCTAACACAGATCTTACAGCTTCACAAAATATGCAAAACGCAAAGCTTGCATCAGATAAGATTATGGAAGCCTTAAGTGATGAGATAAAAAGTCTGATCTTAAATGAAGCCAAAGAACATATCGAAGAAAAAATGGCAGAGGAAAAGGAAAAAGCCGAAAAGATCGAAGAAGAAAAAGAGGAAAAGGAAGAAAAACTCGAAGAGGCAAGGGAAAAGCGCAAAGAGCAGGAAGCACTTATTGAAGCTGATATTGAAGCATCAAGACTTGAACAAGAGGTTAAAGTTGATGCTGATTATTCCGGTAATGACAGTCTGCAAAAGGACATCAAAAAAATCATTCAGGATAATAATCTTCTTGATGATGATTTAAAGGGAATAAAGATTGATTTTAATTTTTAAAACGTATTATTAATATGAGTTATACAACCGTATATAAAATAGTGTGTGTTGTATTAGCAAATATTTGGGTTTGTCAAGTAAAGTGTGTAATTTTTTATAATTTTTCTTTGGCGGTCATTTCTGACCGCCATTTTGTATATGATAATCGACTAATTAAATGGCAATTCCTCGCCATTACGATGAGCC
>JAFUGL010000020.1 GCA_017469405.1 Lachnospiraceae bacterium
CAAGTATTCAATCCCCATACATTTCTATTTAAGGTCGCGCTTTGGTACAATCGGAAAGAATCACATTTTAAGCAGAGTTAGGTATTTGTCAACTCTGCTTTTATGACTGCTTAAAATCTGATACTTTCCTTAAGGATTATAACATAAGAGAAGTTCATTTCCAACACTTAAATTAAAATGCTTTAGGAAATGAACTTCATAATATTTTATATATTATTTTTTATCCAACCTTTTTACTTTTTTCATTTCATCATTGCTTTACCGAATCATTATCTTTTACTTGACTTTTTTTATAACATCAAAAAACACTTCCGCAAGCTTCCTATGCCCCTCCGGTGATATATGTAAGGAATCTGTTGCAGAAGGCTTTATATACGATGCTGCATCGACAAATATGCAGCCATATTCCTCTGCAATCTTTTTATAGAACTTAGGAAATTCTTTTGAACGTTCTATCGCATCCTCATAAAATCTTCCATAAAAAGGAGAAGTAACTATTCCATCTCCAATTTCAGGAGGGGAAACTAATATTACATTAGGAACATATCCCTGCTTAACTTTCGTAAAATCAATTATGTCCTTAACCAATACTCCCGCACCGGCAGCAATTTCCATAGCACTCGCATGAAATGTATCCTTTAAGTCATTGCTGCCAAGCATCATAATAATATAATCAATAGGTTTATGTGAATTAAGACAGGGTTTAAGGTAATCACGCCCATTCTTCCATCCTTCTATGGGGTCATCAAAGATGGTTGTCCTTCCATTACAGCCTTCTTCTATTATCTTGTATTCCATACCAAGCATCTTTTGAAGAATACCTGTCCATCTTATCTCCTCCGGATACCTGAAACCATCTGCAGGATTATATCCATATGTATTTGAATCTCCATAGCATAATACTGTTTTCATTTTAGATTCCTTCCCATAATATACTTTATTTCAGAAAATATTATCACAATTATCCGAATGTGTACAATATGCACAAAAAACATTGTGCACAATTTTATAAAGTAAATCTATTTATACTATTGAAATATTATATAATAGGATGTATAATATGAACAAATTATGAATAAGACAAAAATAATTTGTTAATTTCGCATTCAGGTAACTATTCATAAAATTTCTATTATGGGGGAAAAAAATGATCAATGATATTAAAAAGAATTCAAACAAAGGTTTTTCTTTGGCGGAATTGATAATTGTAATTGCTATAATGGTAGTTCTTGCTTCCACTATTAGCATATCTATAATCAGGTATATAGAAAAGGGCCGACAGACAATAGATATTAATAATGCGAAATTAATCAAAGATGCTGTTACAGCTCATGCATATCCAAGTGATTTTGGTGGTGAATCCGTAACCTTTACAGATCCGGATACAGGTGTAAGTGAAACCTTTAAAAGAGGATGGGTATATGTTGATAAGACCGAGATAAGATGTTCCGATGCAAGCACTTGCCTTGCTCTGGTAGATGCCGGTCTGGTAGAACTCAGTGATGCAGCTATTTTGGGAATTACCGAATACGAGGATGGTGGACCTGCATATTACCCAACACCCGGAGATGGAGATTATATCCGTAAAAGTAATATAAACGAATATGTATTCCGTAACAAACTGACTGTTAAAGCAACAAACACCTGGAATACGTACCAGATAGATGTATATATTGATGATGTAGGTGAACTTCACCTTGGTGCAAGTGCATCCAATGCAATCAGAACAAATGGACACGCAAAAGACCCTAAAACAGCAAGTATGTTTGCTGAAAGGCTTGGCTTAGACGGTTCAAGAGTTACACCTATCGGTGAACAAAATAGTAGATAACAACCATAAAACCTGCCGAATCAATCGGCAGGTTTTTATTATTCAGACCAATTTCCTATATCTATGATAACTTTTTTATTTTGATCATCTGTTATTTTTATCAAAAGGCCATACAGTTTTATTTATAAATTCTATTTCAT
Source organism: Lachnospiraceae bacterium (assembly GCA_017469405.1). Classification (GTDB taxonomy): domain Bacteria; phylum Bacillota; class Clostridia; order Lachnospirales; family Lachnospiraceae; genus Coprococcus_C. Next base: position 1,972 of record JAFUGL010000020.1, read on the forward strand.
CTTCTGACAACATATATTTTTTGAAAAGCTTTTCATCAGTCCAATTTTGAGAAAAATCCTGCATCGGAACAAACTCATATACTTTAATTGTTGTATGCTGAGTTATTTTCTTTAATCCAACCATAAAATGAAAGAACCTTGTGTTTATATATGAAATAACATTTTCCGCTTCTTCCCGTGAACTATAAGGACCATTCATAATATAAGTTTCTGTACCTATCGAACCGGATTCTCCAAGTATCGGTTTTAAAACATCAGTTGCCGTATTGCCACTACCAACAGCTTCAGGAACAAATACTTTCCAAGTATCAATATACTCAGTACCTCTTTTTATTTTATTTCTTTCAATATATCCTTGCGAATGATTTGCATACATTTTTACCAAACCCGATTCAGGTTCATTTGAGTCGAATGATTTATAATAAGTCCTAAATCCAAATGTCATAGCCGGATGAACATTTTTTGCAAAAGAGTCTTCATTGAAACTTCTCACTTTATGAAGTATAGATATAGCTTCATTATACCTTATAAATACATCGCAACCCCTTTCAAGCAAAGGACGTGACATTTCAGATACCACATCATCTCCTACATGTGTTATAATATCACAATCTCCGGGATTATCTCTATCCCACAGAAAATAGCAAACTCCTCCTTTTATTTCTACGCCTTCAAAGCAATCTGCAGCATTTCCAAAATCATGCAATATTCTGATATGTCTGTCATTTAACATGGAATCTCTGAACTTATCCAATCCCTTGCCACCCGCATACCACCTGGCAGGAATAATCATCGTCAGATACCTTGGATTTAGTTTTTTTGCTTGTTCTACAAAATGATTATAGATAGGCATTGCGCTCGCCTGAGCTCCTCCATCGCTCATATGATATGGTGGATTTCCGATAATAACATCGAATTTCATTTATAAATCCTCCAATCAATCATTCATCGAGAACACTTCAAAAGAAAACAATTGTTTTTTTATTGCTCTTGAAACCATATGTTTAAATTTATCTATTTCATTAAAACTGTATATCTTATATTTTTTTGTATAGCGAACATCTCCTATTTGTTTTTCAGCATAATCTGTTGATAACGACTTCGTCTCTATATCTTCATTATAAAAATCATTATGCCAGGCTGCTGCTACACTTGTTACAGTTGAATCACACTGCAACGCCAATTGAATTGACGGTTTTTTTATTTTTCTCTCGTATTGGCCTATTTCTTTAAAAGAAAGCTTACCGTTTGAAAAATATTTATCACGATACTCCCAATCAAATCCAATGTACTCACCTGTTTCGACGTCAATAAAAATGCCATCATTATCATAAGTTTCCTCTTCATTTGGTCTCATTTTCACATTGGGGCAAACCTTTGAATCATTAAACATTTTAGCAAATTGTTCCATCGTTTCATTGTGCTTATCATACTTAGATGGTCTATACATTTTTCTACCTCACTTTATCTTAATATTTATATGTTTTCTCTTAATCAGTTTTACAATTCTGAATACTTCTATAATCGCTTACATAAAAACAAATTGGTTCATCTTCTCCGGACAACATTTTATCAAATCTGAAATCTTTACGCTGAATCTTATCTTCCATAGTAAAATTCCATTCAGAAAAAACAATTATCTCATCCGTGTCATTTCCATCTTTATCAACCATTTTAAGACTTAGTGTATTTCCACAAATTATATTTTTACTTAAAATAAATTTTACCGCATTTTGGCATTCATCTTTTACTTTACCTTTACAAACAGACTCATATTCTTTATTCCATATTTCATACAAACGTTTCCGGCAAGCTATGACATTATCCATCATCAAATCAATTCCATAAATACTTGCCAAAGCAATAATCGATTGTTTTTCATATTCAGATATAGATATTTTTTTATTATCCGACGCAATTGCAATTTTCTTAGCAGTTTCCAGCTTTCTATGTAATATTTCTGCAACAAAGTTTCCGTCTCCACATGCGGGTTCCAAAAAGCGACTATCTACACACATGGTTTCATCTTTCACTAAATCCAACATAGCATTTACTTCTCTATCAGCTGTAAACACCTCACCATGATCAACAACACGCTGTCTCGATTTTACCTGGTTTTTCAACAAATCACCTCAATAAACATATTTCTAATTAATTAATTGCCTATATAATAATCCTATTCATTTACTAAATTGATATATTTATTATCTTCAAAACGCTTTTCAAACTCCTCCACAGGAAGCGGTCTGTCAAAGAAAAACCACTGTGCTATGCTGCAATTATTGTTTCTTAATATCTTCTCAAGTAATTCATAATATTTCTCTCTTTTAGTATCGTCCATGAAATCCCCCCTTTTTCATCCCGATTATACTCATTATTATAACACAGCTCTTCTATTCCACAACCACAATATTACTTTTAATCATTCCCATCCAACAGCTGTATGGTACATTACCGGTCTTATCAGGTGTAAAAGTAATGATGTTTTCGCCTTCAGAAAGCTTAATATCCACATCATACTCCGGAATTATTATCTCTCCGTTGCAACCATTCAGCTTACCTTCAGGTACAACAACAGTCCATACAACAGGTATATTATTTTTTACTGTTATCGCTTCATAGCTTCCATAGTCAATTTCAGTTCTTACCACCTGCGAATCTCCAACCACTTTTGCAACATTTTCATTAGCAGATTCTCCTGCATAAAAAGATAATCCTGATAACGACATACCGTTTTCAATCATATGAAGTCCCATTATAAATATTAAAAAAGCTGAAACTGTCAGCATATATTTAGCATATTTTTTATTGAGTCTTCCGGAAAAGAAACCAAAGCCAAACATAAGCGGAACTGTACCCAGACTAAATAAAAGCATAGATAGCATTCCCTTAATTACACTTCCTGTTGAAAGTGCATAAATCTGCATAGATTGTAAAGGACCGCAAGGCATAAGACCATTTAGAAGCCCTATGATAAGGGACGATTTTCCTTTAAATAATCCGGACAATCCGTGATATAAGCCTTTGGGTAAATGAATGTTGATTTTTCTTAAATTCCTGAATATACCGAGCATGTTAAATGCCATTATAAGCATAATCAAACCGGCAAGCATAGCAACAAAGCCGCGCATTATGCCTCCAAAGGATATTACGCTTCCAATTCCTCCTGCTATTCCGCCTATAATCGTATAGGATATAACTCTTCCGATATTATATGAAATATTAGACTTTAATAGCTTTCTTTCCCCTTTTGCAGCCATGGCGCTCTGCGTAAGATTGATGCCGCCGCACATTGCTATACAATGAACGGAGGTAAGCACTCCAATCAAAAAAAGCATTCCCATGCTAATCGTAGTCTCAATAGATGGGAAAATATTAAAAACCTTTGTAAACCCCAGATGATTTGCAATTACATAAACAGCAAGAATAATTATAAGAATTGATACAACTTGGATATACCAGCCGGCATCCTTATATGTCTCATATCCTAGTCCGATGATTTCCTTTTCAAGGGTATCCATGGTTACTTTTTCTTCAATATATGTAACCTTAACTTCTTCATTCTTATAATTCGCATCCGCTGATATCACACCATCTATTTGAGTAAGTGATTTTTTGATAAGTGATTCGCAATTTGCACAGAACATTCCCTTAACTTTAATTGTCTTGGTTATTTCATTTTGCATACTCAGTGTTCAGCCACCTTTTCAAATAAGTATTCATATTGTGCAAGCACACTCATGTCTATTATCAGACCATCATCAGTATATTTTATGCCTGCTTCATCTATCATAATAGGATGGCATCCGCCACCTGCCTCTTCAACTACTGTTATAGGAAATGTAAGGCCACAATTATTACACTGAAGTTCATCCCCCACCTGCGTATAATATGCTCCGGGTGAGCCATTACAGGATTGGCAGGTTCCAAGCGCAACCTTTGCATTACCCTTTGCATCCTTCTTAGCAAGAAGCTCTATACGACTATCTTCGGAAACCTTAATAAAGCTTATTTTATCTTCTGAAAGCTCATCTGCATATATCACAACATTTCCATCTTCATTGAGCCTCGCAAAACCATCAGCCTGTAAAGCTGCTTCGGTAACTGTATCATTTTCGTCAACTGATTCTGCTTCAGTTGTAATTTCACTATCCGTAACAGCTTCAGCTTCTGTCGTTACCTCACCTTCAGCAACTGTTTTTTCTTCTGTCGTTACCTCATTCTCTGAGCTTACATCTACTCCGGCTTTTGTATCATCTTTTTCAGTATTTTTTTTCGGAATTACAACCACGATTACTACAGCTATAACAAGTAAAATTCCGGCAATTAAAGGTAATATAAATTTCTTCAATTAAAAATATCCTCCTTGAAAATAATCTGGTTACATTATATCTTCAAATCGGATATTTTTAAGTGAAATAAGTGTGAAAACTAATATATTTTATCTATATTACTTTTATTTTTTTATATAATTCCTATAACTTATGAAGTCCTGATAATTGTATATAGAAAAATTATTTTTTTGCTAATACCGTTATCCAAGGCTTTGACTTATGATGATCAACCTTAATCTTGGAAAATCCTGCTGCCTTAAGTGCTTCTTCTATCTCATCAGATGTATGAGCCTTCATACCTTCGATAATTTTTTCAAACTTGATGCTTGCCTTATCTGTGCCGTCGGATTCGTTTACAATCATGAAATATCCACCCGGTTTTAATATCCTCGCTACTTCTCCGAAGCATTTTTCAAGTCCCGGCCAAAAGTAAATTGTTTCAAATGCCGTAGCAAGGTCAAATTTGCCTTCTTCAAGAGGGAGTCTGGAAACGTCACCTTCTTTTACTACGCATCTTCCTGCTTCTATCTCCTCTTTATTGTATTCGGTTGCTTTTTCAACCGAAAGCGGTGAATAATCTATAGCAGTTACATTTGCATCACTGTATTTTTTGAGCAGTTCTCCTACATTTCTTCCACCGCCACATCCAAGCTCTGCAATCTCCTTTGGTGCAATCTTGGTCAAATGTGAAAGACCCCAGTCAGCCATCTTTGCGTGACCACTGTTCATCCCCTTTAGCATCATTTTGCCGAGTGTACCCTCCGGCTTTCTTGTCTGACTCACATAATCTTTAAATAATCCCATTTTTTCTCTCCTTATCTATAATTAAAATCAAGTCATCCATAACATTACTTAAACTCAATTTTTATTATCTTCATATAAACCATCTTGTCACAGAATTTTATCATCGTTCTGTGCACGCCCTTCACATCATCATATATGTCTCTGTAGCCGCGCATATAACTCTTAGCCGAAACGGAATCAAAATTATCGCTCCAGCTTTCAAGCTCCTTATAATCCTCAACAGAAAAGAATGCACCGACATCACTTATCCCCGCTTCCTTAAGCCAGGTCTTTGTCATCATCTTTGCACCCCTCCTATTGCATGAATCAAATACCAGTACACCCTTTGGAAATTTTTCAGCCATAGCCGAAAAAAGCTTTTTCAAAGCCTCTGTCTTAAAATAATAAAATACTCCCGCAGCATAAAATACCGCTCCGTCTCCGGCATCTATCTCATCCATCCAGCTATAATCATTTAAGTCACAAGCCAGATTTTTTTCTCTGTCTCCGGCAGGAAGAAGCTCATTTCTTATAGCTATAACATCCGGCATATCGATATTATAACCCTTACAGGTTCCGTTATCGCACTTTCTAAATGTATCATCCAAACCACAGCCAAGATTTACCACAGCAGCATTTGGATGCTTTTTAAGATAATCCTTTACCTCCCACGCAAGGTCGTATTGTCTTTGAGCAACCTCAAGGGCACCAAAGAGTCCTATGCCCTTTTCCATCTTTTTTCCTTTTTCAGAAAAATCATAATCCAGCATGTTACAGATACGATTTGCCTCCTCATCCTTAAAAAGATGCGGAAAATTATCCGAGCATACTTTTCTGCCATATAAAGGAATAATCAAAGTCTCCTGCACGGTATTTTTTTCAATATGATACTTCTCCATAATCAAAGCCTCCATATATGTTAGTTATAGCTAACTAAATACTCAAAAAAATTCATCTACTTTTCCTTTCGTAGATGCAAGAAAATTATAGCACTTATTTTTATTTCTTTCAATATCATTCCATATCCAGATAGAACAAAAATTCCATATCCAGATAGAATAAAAATCACATCTTTAGTCACAATCACCAAAGATTATTTTTCCATGTCACAGTTTATAATATTATCCACTTTTTCCTTAAGATTGCCTATAGCTACATCCCTTTTTAAAGCCTCCCTGATATCCATACCTTCAGGTGTGATTTGATAACATTCATCAATCCCACAAGCTTTAAGCTTTTCTACCGAATCCTTATCAACAAGACCGCCAAACGCAATTACTTTTACGCCATACTTCTTTGCATACTCCGCAACGCCCACAGGTACCTTTCCCATAGCGGTCTGACTATCCAGTTTTCCCTCACCCGTTATCACAAGGTCTGCCTCTTTAACACTCTTTGCAAATCCGTTTTCGTTAAGTACAACCTCTATACCTCGCTCTAATTTTGCTCCAAGAAATGCCTGAAAGGCAAAGCCGAGTCCGCCTGCCGCACCTACACCGCTTGCGGATGCATCTGCCTTTGGATAATATTTTTTAACAATATCCGCATATCGCTTCATCCATGCATCCATATCCTTCGCCTGCTCAAGTGTAGCTCCCTTTTGGGGTGCAAACACCATGCTGCTGCCACTATCACCATACAAAGGATTTTTCACATCACATACTATACGAAATTCACAATCATACAGTTTATCCGTAACATCTTCATCGGAAATGCTTACTGTATCTCTTAAGGCTGTTGCTCCAAACAAAGCCTCACTATTATCCTTACGAAGAAAATGAAATCCCAACGCCTGAAGCATACCTATACCTGCATCATTTGTTGCACTTCCTCCGATTCCAATTATGAAACTTTTACAACCTTCATTTATGGCATCAAGAATCATCTCTCCTACACCATAGGTTGTAGTATAAAGAGGATTCTTTTTTTCTTCCGGTACAAGTGTAAGACCTGCAGCCTTTGCCATTTCAATAACCGCACACCTTTTACCGGCCTTATTATAAATGCCATAGGATACTTCAACCTTTTCACCGACAGGTCCTGTAACACGGATTTTTCTTATATCATGCTCGTGCATAGAAAGCAATGCTTCAGTCAATCCTTCTCCGCCATCCGCGACTTCAAAAACCTCTGCATTTACATCTTTGTAATTATTTATAATTGCTTCACGTACAGCATTTCCCGTTTCAAGGGACGTAAGACTCCCTTTGAAGGAATCCATCGCTATCAGTATATTCATATATTTTCCTTTACAATTCCAAATTCTCAATATCTTTATTTACTATCTGAATAAGCATATCATACTCTGTTTTTTCTTTTGAATTAAAATTCCACCTTATTATTTTTTCATAAGTGTCATAGCTATCTTTTATGAACTTTATACATTGATAGGCTCCTTCAATATTACCACCCTTTGAATATTCATTACCGAAAATCACTGTCTTGTTTACGGAATTAATAAGTATATTTACTATAGCAGGAATAAGCTCATTATTTATCTGTGTCAGATATGCTTCTATTTCTTGAGTTGCCTTTTGTGCATCAAAAATCCCGGCATCAATTATACTTCGGGAAACCGAATTAATAAAAAATGATATCATAGATAAAAGCTGACTGAATACTCCGTTACATAGGATTATATCAAAATCCTCCCCGGTCAAATAATCTTCAAGCTTATCCATATTAGAAAGCATACGCTCTTTTAAAATATTAAGCATGTCAGAAATCTTTTTTTCATACTTTTCATCGGTAAGTTTTTTTCCCTCCGACCTTACATATGAAAGAAGCTCATCACAAAACGCATCTATATCTTCTTCGTAAAGTCCGTTTACGGAAAGTCTCATTATTTCCGTCTTTTCAATATTTTTATCATCAAGACTTGCAATTCCTTCCCTCATTGCTTCCTCATCTATATCGATCAGGGTTATACCGGAAAATGAGCAGCCAAGCCTGTTTACATCTATATCATTACATCTTCCCGCACCTACTATGGCAAGTCTTTTCCCGGGATATGATGCAACGATATCTGTAAGACACTCACGATAATCCTTCCAGTCAGAAAATGCATCCTTCATTATGAACTTTTCTTTCAACTGCCTGTATATATTATTCATTAATTTTTGACCTTGATGTGACAGGGATTACATCCAATGTCACAATATTTTACTCCAAATATTTTTCCTTAAGTTTTCTTTGATCTTCTTTGCTTATATGTAGACCACAAGTTATAAAGTTTTCAAAGCTTCCGAACCTATCATCAATCTCTTTATATAATGTATCCAGATAATCCGGTTCGGCACCAAATAGATACTTTAGTGCTTCCTCTGATTTTTCAGATTTAACACCCGTCATATTTTGAAGCATTTTTACAAGAGCCTTTATATCCTCTTTTAGATACACATTGGTTTTAAGATAGTCCTCTTTTATTACGTCTCTGTCCACTCCCAAAATTTCTTCAACTATCACCGAAGCAAAACCTGCTCTGTCCTTACCCGCCGTACAGTGCCACAATACTCCCTTATCCCTATCCTCAAGTAAAAGCCTTACAAACTTTTCATATTGGGAAATCGGAAAATCGCCTCCGACAAAGCCTATATATGTATTGCACATATATGCTTTTGCTTTTTCCGGTTCCATCATGAGCATTTCCATCGCCTTTTCATCAGCATCCTTTTCTCTTGTAACACCTGCTGTGAGACTTTCAATTATCGGGAGATGATAATAATCAGTCTGTCCGATAGCAGGATCGGGCTTTTCATCCTTTTCTTTATCCGTACGGAAATCAACTATAACATCTACACAATCAGAAAGTTTTTTTAAATCATTTTCACTCGCCTCAAACAAATGTCCGCTTCTGAAAAGCTTTCCCTTTTTTATGCTTTTATTATCCTTTGTCACCATTCCACCAAGATCTCTTGTATTGTGCAGGTTCTCAAATTTTATAAGTATACTCTCGTTCATATCATTTATCTCTCTTCAAAAATTATAAAGGATTGCGGTTTGACTAGTTTTCCATCCATACCGCCTATCTCAAAAATTTTCTCATATCCGCTTACATCAACAACGGTTGAAACCGCCTTATTTTTTGGATTTACCAATATAATCAAACCGCCTCTTTTATAGACAAAGGCTTCATCCTTTTTACTGCAAACGACTTCAAATGAACCGTCTGCCTGCAGGTCTTCGTACTTATGTCTTAAATCCAGTATCTTCTTCACAGTATTTAAAAGAGATGCTTCATCTTCAATCTGATTTTCCACAGATACTGCAGCTTCACTCTCATCAACCGGAAGATATAAAAGCTTCTTTTTTGCTGTTGAAAATCCGTCATTTAAACCATTATTCCACTGCATAGGCGTTCTGCTTCCGGTACGTGTATATCCGCCCTCCTTTGAAGGCATATCCGGTATATATTTCATTCCAATCTCATCGCCATAATATAAAAACGGTACTCCCGGCATGGTAAATAAAAATGCATATGCAACCTTTAATTCATCCACACTTAAATTAAAGCTTGGTCTTATCGTATCGTGATTACAGGTCATAAAGCTTATATATCCCTGTTCTTTGGTCTGATTATATTTTGTGATATAGTCCTCCAAAAACCTGTTTATATCACCATCCGCATCACTCTTAAAATAACTGTTATCAACTTCATTTGACTCATAATCGCGCATAAGTGTATTGTATCCGTTATGCCAATGGTCGAGATAAAAATCCATATCAAAACCTGCACTGTTTACAGCAAGGCGTGGATTGCTCCATTCAGAAACCATAGCAGCCTCAGGATATTCATTATCAAGCATGGCTCTTATATCACGCCATACCTCACAGGTGCCGGACTTATCCTCATCATCATCCTTAACAAGTGAGTCAGCCATATCCACTCGAAAACCGTCACAGCCCATATCAAGCCAAAAACGCATAACATCCTTTATCGCCTCTCTGGTTGCAAGTGCATCTTCCTCATACATACCCGTCTGCCAGCTTTCCTTCTTTTCCTTCCATCCGTAATTAAGTGCCGGCTGACACTTAAAGAAGTTAAGCATATATGTACCGTTTCTTTCGGTTTCACCGCCTATATACGGATGATTTGCTATACCTTTAATCCAGAAATCCGTCCAAATGTATCTGCCTGAATATTCATTTTTAGTCGCTTTTCCACTTTCTTTAAACCATATATGTTCCTCGGAAGTATGTCCCGGCACAAGATCCAAAAGCACACGAATACCTTTCTTGTGTGCCGTATCAAAAAGCTCCTTCATATCATCATTGGTTCCATATCTTGGAGCTATTTTCTTATAATCCCTTACATCATATCCGGCATCCTTAAACGGCGAGTCAAAGCAAGGATTAATCCAAAGAGCATTACAGCCAAGCTCCTTAATGTAATCAAGCTTCTCTATAATTCCTCGTATGTCGCCTATTCCATCGGCATTGGTATCATAAAATGTTTGAGGATATATTTCGTAAAATACGGTATCCTTTAACCAGCTTTGCATGGCCTTTTTTCCTCCTAAAAGCTATATATGTAACGAAAAGATATGTGACAAGGTTCACGCCTCATATCACATATCTCTTAACACTGTTTTATACTCCAAGCGGGCTGCCACAGTTTCCACAGAATTTACCTGTAGGTCCAACCGGTGTACCGCAATTCGGGCAGAATTTAGGACGGTTTATACTTCCTGTCTGAGCTTGTACCGGCTTTGGCGCTGCTCCGTTATATGCCACAGCACCACCCGTATAAACTCCTGCTGCCTGCATCGCTTTCATTTGCTCCGCTTGTTCCATGACAGCTCGAGCATCTGCAAATTTAGCATTTTCTCTCTCATTCATCGCTTGCGTGAGCGCTTGCTTGGATTCTTCATCCATATTAATAGCTGCAAGCTTTACTGTACACTTACGTCCCCTTTCATTAAGCTTGCCTGTTAAAACCTTACTCATCTCGGCAGCCATCGCAGGAATCTCAGTACATTTTACATTTTTTGCATTGAAATCCGCAAAAACCATAGGCAGATCAGAGAGTACTTCTCTTTTAATTATCTCCTTAAGCGCATCGTCTGCATCCTGCTCGATCAATACAGTTCCAAATGCCCTGTATGAAACCGTCATATTATCATATTCAGCTGCTCTGTACATAATAGGGTTTACTGTTCCGAATTTAACGTCTGTCATACCTTTTTCCTCCAAATTCTTTTTATAATTTATTCTTATATCAACGGTGTTTTCCTATGGGATAGTTATATACGATATATTTTTGATGTTAAGCATAGCGTGAGCAACAGCGAGCTATGCGTACATCATAAAATATATCGTATATAACCATCTATAAGAAAAAATTGATAAACTATGCCAGTGTTCCAAACGGATCCCATGGCTCAAGCTCTATAAGCGGCTGATCTAAGAGCTCCCTTGTGTCCTTACTTAAATACTTTTTATTTACAACCACCTGATATACATAGTCATCAAACCACTCATCGGATGCCACATAATACCCATCTCTGCCTGCATCCTTGCCCCAGCTGTTTTCTATACGCCATCTGTCCGGCTTTCCGGCTTCATTTATATTTACACCGAGTATAACCATGGCATGATTCATGGCACTGTCACCATAGATAAGGCTCTCGCTCTTATCCATGCCAAATTTTACATCATAAAGCTGTTCGAGATTTGCAGCCTTCTTATCAAATACTCCTTCCTTTCGAAGTGAATACTTGCTACAGTCAGAACCAAACCATACAGGATGTCCATCCTTAAGCTGTGCAATAACCGCCTTCTTAATCTCCTTCATTTTAAGGTTAAGATATGTAATCGGCTTACCCTCAGCTACATTCCCTAAGAATTTAACCGTATAAAGCTTTCCAAACGGTTTATCATCAGTAGGTGCATTTATTATACTCACATAATCCGTAAGCTTCATACCTACATACTTTTTATAAAATTCCTTTGGAGTAATTCCAAAGTCCTGATATACCTTGCCGTCCTTGTCACGAAGTGTGAAATCTATCTTTTTAGGCGGCTCACCTAAAGAGATACAAAGCATACGATAAAACTCTGAAATCATTTTAGTCTTCTCTTTTTCAAGCTCAGACTTCTTCTTACCCTCTTTTGAAAGCGTCCTTATTTTATATGCATCCTCCCTAAGCTTTGTAGTAAGATACTGGTCGAACCATCTTGAGCTTGTGGAGCTTGCTGCATCATCATAATTTTCCTTTGGAACAACACCATACTTTTCTACAAGATTGGCAAACATATCCCACTGACCGCCATCACCTAAAGGTGCAGCATTAATAAACGAATAAAGTCTGCCATCCACAGGTTCATCCAAGGTCTTTAATATACTTTCAAGATAAAAATTAGCCTTTTCCAATTTATCATAAAAGAAAAGATAATTCTGAGACAATTCAAAATTGTCCAGATTATACTTATGTATTATCTCAAAACGCATGGTATTTAATGCAGAAAAAAGCCAGCACCTGCCGCTTGCCTTTTGATTAGTAATCTTTCCCTGCTTTAAATCGATGGAAAAGCTCATAGGAAGCTCACCTACTCTGCCATAATCCGCTGCCGCTTCGAGCACACCGCTTTTTACTGCTGCATTTGCTGCTATGAGATTTGCGCGATCCTTATTAAAATCCTTTGAAAAGCTTTCCAGATTTTCTGATGAAATACCCTTATATCCAGCTACTGTCAGTTTCTTGTCTTTTGTATCCTTAGCCATTTTATCTGCTCCTTTTTTGTGTTATTATTTATATGTTATTATTTATGTAATTATCTTTTCAGTATCTGATTTTTAACATCTATATTATCAATATCCGCATTTAAGTTTTTACTGCCCTGAAAAGAGGTTGCCAATCATATTTGCTGCTCCCGGTGACATAACAACACCGGTAAAGGACATAGAACTATTCTGTCCGTTATTAATCTCTCTTTTTAGATGTGAAACAGGTTCTATAGATGATGCAGTTGCGCCTAAATCCTCAATCACAAGATTTACGGATATCTGCTCCGCTGCAAGCTGATTTATAATACTTTGAGCTAGCTCATCCTTCTTTTCATCAAGTCCCTCCACAGGAACATTTCCACTTAATTTTGTAATCTCAAAATTGAGATAATAAAGTACTCTCTGTCTGATATACTCCTTTTGTTCATCCTCCAAATCATCTGCAAAAATTGTTCCTTTTGCAGCAACCTCAACGGTAGCGTTGCTGTAATCAACTGCACAGAAAAAAATCGGACTTAATGTTTCAAAGCTTATTTCACCCATAATGTACCTCCTTAAAAACATATATCATTTCATACACCAATACACCTCTTATAACCGTAAAAACATATAGTTATTATAATATAACCACCCTTTTATTACAATAATTTTCCCACCACACATTTCACATAACGTTCTAATTTTTCTAATTACTCTTTATACATTAATTCATTATTCTTTCACTCAATATATTGCAATAAATTATAATTTCACATATAATTGATGGCGTGTTAACAAATCGGCTTATTAATATATCATTAACTGCATACTTAATTCATCAGTCGTAATTGTCAAGGAGAAAAATATGAACGAGGCATATTCCGATTTTGCAGCCGTATATGACCGTCTTATGGACAATATTCCATATGATGAATGGTTTTCATACCTGCACAGACTATTAACTGAATATGACGTAAATGACGGAATCATAGCCGAGCTTGGCTGTGGCACAGGCAATATAACCGAACGTCTTGCAAAGTCAGGCTACGATATGATTGGTATAGATAATTCCGCATCCATGCTGGATATCGCAAATGAAAAGAAAACGGAAAATAACTCCTCTTCCCTGTACCTGTGTCAGGATATGCGTGAATTCGAATTATACGGTACTGTAGCTGCCTGCATAAGCATATGTGACAGCATCAATTATATAACCGAAGACGATGACCTGCTTACGGTATTCAAGCTTGTAAATAATTACCTTGACCCTAAAGGAATATTTATATTTGACTTCAATACCAGACATTATTACAGGGATGTGGTTGCCGATGCAACCATAGCTGAAGATAGAGATGATGTAAGCTTTATATGGGATAATTATTATGTTGAAAATAATGACATAAACGAGCTTAGCTTAAGTATCTTTATCAAAGAAAAAGAAAAAAATAATTTGGCAAAAGCAAATAAGAGAAAAACTGATATAAATTCCGACAACGACAATCTATACAGAAAGTATGAGGAATTTCATTTACAAAAAGGATATACCTTATCAAAAATAATAGAATTAATAAATGCATCAGGCTTAGAATTTATAACTGCTTACGATGCATTTACAAAAAATCCAGCTGATGAAAATTGCGATAGGATATATGTCATCGCAAGAGAACAAGGTAAATAAATTTATAATTAATTACCCTAATATATATTAATAAAGCATAGTAAGAAATCAAATATAAAAAATAAATATAATAGAAAAAACGAACTTTAAATCAGGAGAAAAAACATGTCAGACTATATTATAAGAGGAATGGCGGCAGATAATCAGGTAAGATTTTTTGCCTGCCTTGCAACAGATACAGTTGAAAAAGCAAGAATCACACACAACACAAGCCCGGTTGTAACCAATGCACTCGGAAGACTTCTTATGGGTGGTGTCATGATGGGCGCTATGTGTAAAAATGATGATGATAAGCTTACCATAAGAATACAGTGTCAGGGACCGATAAAGGGACTTTTAGTCACAGCCAACACCAAAGGCGAAGTAAAGGGATATGTAAGTGAACCGGATGTAATGCTTCCTGCAAAAGATGTAGCAAAAGCAGTTGACCTTGGTGTAATGAGTGTTATAAAAGATATCGGTCTTAAAGAGCCATATATCGGTCAGACTCATCTTGTATCCAGTGAGATAGCCGAGGATCTGACATATTACTTTGTAACCAGCGAACAGATACCTTCATCAGTTGCACTAGGTGTAACCTTAAATGACGATACTTCTGTCAAAACTGCCGGTGGTTTCATCATCCAGCTTATGCCATTTGCTGAGGAAAGTACCATATCCATGCTCGAAGAAAGGCTCAAGGATTTCTCATTTACAAAGCTTCTTGAAGAAGGACTCAGCATAGAAGAAATAATCGGTAAAATATTTGATGACTACGATATTGAAATCACCGATACTCTCCCATGTGCATATGTCTGTGATTGCAGCAAGGAACGTGTCGAAGCCGCCGTAATAAGTCTCGGTAAAAAAGAAATTGCATCCATGATAGAAGACAACCAGCCTATCGAAGTGGTATGTGACTTCTGCCATACCAAATATATATTCTCAACCGATGAACTGCTTAATTTTCTAAAAAGGAAATAAACTTTTTGAAACGGTTTTCATATGCTCTTTTTAAATACTTCAAGCAATTAAGACTGTATATAAAAAATGTTGACACGCGCAGCATGTCGTTTGATTGCAGGGTACAGCCTGTATATAAGGACAGTCATAAACAAAAAAGCAGCCTTGAATAATCAAAAAAGTACTTATCAACAGCGTTAGCGCAAGCGAGCTTTGATAAGTACTTATTTTGTTATTCAAGGCTTTCAAAAGTCTCAAATCTGTCCTTATATACAGGCTGTATCAGTGCCATCAAACACCCTAATTTGCAGCCTTAATTTTAGTCCAGAGCTCTGCAAAGTATGCCTTAGTCTCTGAATCCTGATATCTGAAAACTTCATCGTTAGAACGTGTCATATCAGGTATATATGCATCGATGTCTGCGTAATCATCTGATGCAGCTTTATCACGTGCTTCGATAACAGGTGAAGTATAACCAACCTCTGCTGTGTTGGCATATGCGTTGTCAGGATCAAGCATGAAATTGATAAACTCATGCGCAAGCTCTGTATCGGTACAATCTTTAGTTATAATCATTGCATCATTCCATATATTAGTGCCCTCTTCAGGAGCAAAGAATGCAAGATTTTCATTTTCGGACATAATATAAGTTGCATCACCCGAATAAACTATAGCCATAGCCTTATTACCGGAAATCATGTTGTCGATAACATCATCACCTGCGTATACAGGATCCATAGTATCTCTCTGGTCAGCCAACCAATCATAAGCCTCATCGATTTCCTTGGTGTCAGTTGTATTCATAGAATATCCAAGTGCTTTTAAAGCTATCATGAAAGAATCTCTCTCTGAATCATACATATAAAGCTTACCCTTATACTTTTCATTTCTAAGAATCTCCCAGCCATCCTTCAAATCCGCCTCATCAACTACAGTCTTATCATAAAGGATACCAACATTACCATAGAAATAAGGTACCGAATACTCATTATCCGGATCACATGCAAGACCTAATACGTTTTCATCCAAGCCATCTGCGTTAGGTATTAAAGACCAATCGATTTTCTGAAGCTTATCCTCCTTGATAAGTCTTTCAATCATATAATCAGACGGAATGATTACATCGTACTTCTCTCCACTCTGTACCTTTGTGTACATAGATTCATTGGAATCAAAAGTTTCATATACCACCTTACAATTAAATTCCTTTTCAAAATCATGAATAAGGTCAGTGTCAATATACTCCCCTGCATTGTAGACCTTTAAGGTCTTGTCACTCTTACTTCCACAGCCTGTTAAAAGGCTCATGCTAAGAGTCATCGCCATAACCGCACAGGCGATTTTTTTCATGATAGACGTTTTTCTCAACTTATTATCTCCTCCTTTTGTTGATCATTATCGGTTTTTTTCTTTCTTCCTGCTATGGCAGGGATAACATTTACCAAAATAAGCGTAATCGCAATAACCAAAATAACTATTGTCGAAAGCGCATTTATGGTTGGATTTGTTCTCTTGGTCATGTTGTAAACAACAATCGAAATGTTGGATACTCCGTTACCCGTTACAAAGTATGAAATTACAAAGTCATCAAAGGACATTGTAAATGCCAAAAGCACACCTGCAAAAATTCCCTCCTTAAGCATAGGGAGGATAACCTTGGTAAGCGCCTGAAACGGTGTGGCACCAAGATCCATGGCAGCATTGGCCAGATTTGGATCCATGGTTCTTACCTTTGGATAAACGCTCGTAATTACATATGGTGTACAAAATGCAATATGCGCAAGGAGCATCGTCAGATAACCCTTTTCCAGATGAAATGCGGAAAAAAGTATCATAAGTCCTATAGCCGTAACGATATCCGGATTCATAATCGGAACATTGTTTACATTTATAACAAGCTCCTTTAAAACCTTTTTATTTTTTGAAAGTCCGATAGAGGTAAGCGTACCCAGCACTGTTGATATGATAGTTGCAAGTATTGCTATGGAAAGCGAAACCCAAACCGCACTCATTATGTCACTGCTTTCAAAAAGATTTTGATACCATCTTAAAGAAAAGCTCTGAAACTTCGTAAGTGACTTGGATGAATTAAATGAATAAAACATCGTCACAACTATCGGCAGATATAAAAATATAAAACAAAGTGCTATGTAAAGGATAGCGCCTATTTTTTTCTTTTTCATAAGCCGCTACTCCTCCTCTATCTCGTCTTTATCAATCTTCTTCATAAATGTGATTGACATAAGTATAATAAATGCAAGTATAACCGAGATGGCACTTCCGAAATTCCAGTCACCTATAGAGATGAACTGATTTTCTATAAGGTTACCTATAAGTGTATACTGTCCTCCTCCCAAAAGCTTCGGTATGACGAAGGTTGAGATAGAAAGAAGGAAGGTCATAATTACACCATTTAAAACTCCCGGTATAGACAGTTTAAAGGTCACTCTCCAAAAAGTCTTAAATCTGTTGGCTCCCAGATCATGAGCAGCCTCTATAAGCGAATGATCCATCTTGCTAAGTGATGTATATATAGGTATAACCATAAAAGGAAGCAAATCGCTGACAAGACCAAGAACCACCGCAAAATCCGTATACATCATATTGATTGGTTCAAAGCCAAGCTTAACAAGCACCGTATTGATAAGTCCGTTGTCCGATAAAAGAGAAATCCATGCATAGGTTCTAAGTAATGTATTAATCCACATCGGAATCGTAACTACAAGGATTAGAACACTCTGAACCTTCTCACTAAAGGACGTGATCAAATACGCAAGGGTATATCCTGCCAAAAGGCAGATTATAACCGATATGATACCAAGCTTAAAGGATTTAACAAACACATCCACATATATCGGTTCTGTCATCCTTTTGAAATTTTCAAATGTAAACTGTATATTAAGAAGTTCATTTCCACCCTTTGTAACAGAATAAAGTATAATCATAAGAAGCGGAAGAACTACTATAATGCCTGCCCATATCATATACGGCCAGATCATCTTACGAAAATGCTTCATTAGTTTCCTCCGTTCTCCCAATCCATACGATACATTACATGGATATCATCCGGTCCGAATTTAAGTCCCACTTCAAGTCCCGGTTTGAAATAATCGGTAGTATGTATAAGATAATCTCTGTGCTTGGTTTCAACAACAATCTCATGGTGAACGCCCTTAAAAATGATTGACGAAACCTTACCCTTTATCTTCGCCTCTTTAGGTTTAACTATATCTATGTCTTCAGGACGTATTACAACTTCAACCGCTTCGTTGTTTTTAAAGCCCTTATCCACACATTCAAATTCATAATCATCAAAGGAAACCAGACAATCCTTAATCATGGTTGCTTCGATTATATTGGACTCACCGATAAAGCTGGCAACAAATCTGTTTTCCGGCTCATTATATATATCTTCAGGAGTACCTACCTGCTGGATTACACCCTCATGCATAACAACAACAGTATCCGACATGGAAAGAGCCTCCTCCTGGTCATGCGTTACAAATATAAATGTGATTCCGACCTCTTTTTGTATCTTCTTAAGCTCTATCTGCATCTCCTTACGAAGCTTGGCATCAAGAGCACCCAAAGGCTCATCCAGCAAAAGTACCTTCGGTTCATTTACGAGAGCTCTTGCTATAGCAACTCTTTGCTGCTGTCCACCTGAAAGCTTGGTAACATCACGTTTATCGAACCCTTCCAAGCCAACCAGCTTAAGCATTCTCTTTACCTTATGCTCTATAAGCTTTTTATCCATCTTCTTTATCTTTAAGCCAAAGGCAACATTGTCATATACATTTAAAAAAGGAAAAAGTGAATACTTCTGAAAGACAGTGTTAACCTCTCTTTTATATGAAGGAATTTTAGCGATATCCACACCGTCAAAGATTACCTCACCATGACTTGGCTCTTCAAAGCCTGCAATAATTCTTAAGGTAGTTGTCTTACCACAGCCGGATGGTCCAAGAAGTGTAAGAAATTCATTTTCTCTGATATTTAAATCTATACCCTTAAGTACCTGCTGGTCACCGAAGTTTTTGCTAAGTCCCTTTAATTCAATCAAAACCTCGCTCACTTTTTTTCCTCCTTGTAAAACCGTATATTATTCACACATAATGCAAACATTATACAATGTTGAAAAGTCAATGTAAATAAAAAAATATATTATTTTAATCTATATTTTTTTGTGCATCATATATCCTTCGTTTTATCCTCATCCTCTACATAAAAAGGATTATTTTCACAGGATTTATTGTTACAATTTTCACATATACCCTCACAGACTTGAGCCGGGTTTTCAGTTAAAACAGCATAAAATACAACACTTTTTACCGGGCTAAGCACACCATACTTATTGGCAGTTATTTCATTATCGCTTTTTTTATCCGAAGCGCCTTCAACTAACTCCATTGAACCGAATTCTTCACTAAATGCCATTAAATCATCCTTTATGTCTCCATCTTTCTTCTTATTTTGCGCAGGTTTATCCGTTTCTTTTATTTCATGCAAAAGCTCCGGTATTTTTTCAGTGCTTATTTCATCTCCTATGAATACATATCTTTTCACATATCTTCTGTGATATTTGGCATACATATTATTAAATTCAACATAAAGCTTCATCAAGAGCTCATTTGTGATACAGTCAAGCATATAAGCCTTATCAAGCTCACCCTTTTTTGTATACTCATCCTTTAATTCATCTATACTTTTTCCAAGAGTCATACTTACCAAAGCCGTCTGACTGTCATCTATCAGCTTAATTCCCGTCACACGACGATTAATTCTATATGCTGCATATGGTTTAACATGGTCCATTATTTTATTATATATATCAGACAATTCCTGCTTTTCATTGATTCCAAAATGATATTTATTCATAACCTGCTCGATAAATCTCTCCGGATTTGGCTGATTTATGTTCATTCTGATTTTCATATATTTCTCCGATTTTTTATTCATTTACTGTATGTTATTACAAATATTTCATTACATATAATTTATTAACATTAATATTATAAACTAACAGGCAAAATATTAAACCATTAATTTACAATCTTTTTATATTTTTTCAAATATTTATATAGCATATTTCCGAAAAATTTGTTATAATTAAAAAAATGTTTGTGCGAAATTAATAATACGGAGGTATATATGGAAGAAAAAAGAAAAAATAAAAGACTTCCCATTAAGATAAAATTGGAAGTATCTAATCTTTTTAAGCAAGACGGAATTAAAATTGACGCACTTGATACTGAGATTGAAGTTTTTGACATATCAAGAGCTGGTATCGGTTTTATGTCAGTTACCAAGCTGCCAACCGATTATTATTTCAACGCAACTATAGAGTTTGATAATACCGATGAAATAATTCTTTCAGTTGTAAAGATTCTTTACAGAACTGAAATCGGCGACTATGGTTACCGTTACGGTTGCGAGTTTATTGGTCTTCCATCCATGTATGACCATATCTTTGAAGAGTATGGTGAAACACTTTAAAATGTAAATAAAAAATCTTTCTCATAAAAAGGAAGGGAAGTTCACTTATAACCAAGTGGCTTCCCTTCCCCTCTTTTTATATTTTTAAAACATATAAGGCTCTCAAATTAATATTTTATGGTACACGCATGGCACGCTGTCGCTTAACGCCATGCTTAGCACCAATTTTAAATTTCCAAATCAATCAAGGCTCTCAAATTAATATTTTTGGTACACGCATGGCACGCTGACGCTTAACGCCATGCTTAGCACCAAAAATATTAATTTGAGAGCCTTGTACGTTATACTAAAGTATTTTAGTTCATCTCTTCGAAGTATTCTTTTAATGCATCCTCCCACTGGCCAAATTTAAAATCAGTGGTGAGTGTGAGCATATAATTATTAAGTACCGAATAAGCAGGTCTTTTAGCAGGTGTAGGATATTCATCTGTTGTAAGTCTTTTAACCTTCACATCCATACCGGCGTATTCAAATATCTTTTCTGCAAAATCAGCCCATGAACAATATCCCTCACAGGTTCCATGAAATACTCCGTAATTATCAGTAGGTTCAAGCACATGAATTGCTTTGGCAAGCTCTTTTGCACTTGTAGGTGAACCAACCTGGTCAGCAACTACACCTACCTCACCTTTTTCCTTACCTATATTAATCATGGTTTTTACAAAGTTTTTTCCATCTCCGTATAGCCATGCAGTTCTGACTATAAAAAATTTATCCGCAAACTGCTTTACAAAGTTCTCACCTTCAAGCTTTGTCTTGCCATAAGCACCAAGTGGTGCAACCGGTGAAAATTCATCATATGGTTCCGTAGCAGAACCATCAAATACATAATCTGTCGAAACATGAATCATCTTTGCTCCTACACTTGTTGCAGCTATGCTTAAGTTTCTTGGTCCGATTGCATTTATTTTATAAGCAAGATCCCACTGTGACTCGCATAAATTAACATTGGTATGAGCTGCACAGTTAATTATTACATCCGGCTTCTTTTCGTTAACAAAACCCATAACTGCTTTTATATCAGTTATATCAAGCTCGGCCACATCTGTATTTATAAGCATTACATCATCATTTTCATATTCCTTATTAATAGCTCTTCCCAGCTGACCATTACAGCCGGTAACTAAAATTTTTTTCATTATTTTCCTCCGTCCATCTTTTCCTTTTCTTTTTTATCCTCCAATGCAAGCTCCTCATCTATTACATCAGATTTTATAGCTTCATCCTCACTGTATTCACAAAATACAAGTTCTTCATCATCTTTAAATGCTTCAGTACTGTCACGTTTTAGAAGTACAATAAGTGTCTGAAACAAAAGCTTTATATCAAGCCACATGCTATACTCTTCAATATACATCAAATCAAGCATAAGCTTGTCTTTAGGAGAAGTATTATATTTTCCTGCAATCTGAGCATGACCGGTAATGCCGGCTTTTACTCTTAATCTGTATTCAAACGCAGGAAGAATATCTGTATAGTTAAATATATTCGCAAGCATCTCAGGTCTTGGTCCAACTACACTCATATCCCCTTTAAGAACATTGAAAAACTGAGGAATTTCATCTATCCTGTATTTTCTGAGAACACGTCCAACCTTAGTTACTCTGTCATCATCTTCTATTACAGAATAATTATTTACATCCTCTTTCATTGTTCTTAATTTATATATTGAAAATATTTTTCCGTTTCTGGTAGCACGGTTTTGCTTAAATATAATACTTCCTCTATCCTCTATCTTGATACTGATTGCAGCTACAAGCAAGATTGGCGAAGTAATAATAAGCGCAATCACTGAAATAATAATATCTTCAATTCTTTTAACTGCTCTTTGCTCAAGTGTAAGTCCTTTTGAATAATTTCCATACATTGATACATCATCCAAAAGTATATGATGTGAATTTTTTTCAACAACATCATGCATATCCGGATTAAAATATACATTTTTCATATTCTGATAGCAAAACTCTATTATCTCAGTTCTTTCTTTAATCGGAACATCATAGATAAATATTGTTTCATTTTCAGTAATATACTTTTTCAGATTTTTATCTCTGTAATCTGCAATTACATTAATTTTATACTGAAGCTTATATTTTTTTACGCCTCTTATAACCTCATTCAAGCTTCGCTGTGACGATGTTATAATCACACATTTTTCGGGATCGTATATTATAAAATAAAGCTTATTCCCTCCGTATGCAAATATCCATATTATTATATATTGAATCACAAGTATAGGTATAAGTAAAAGTGGCTGCTCTATCTCAAATGATTTATTGTTTGTCGCATTTGTGTTCATGATTGAGAGCATGAGCAATGTAATAATATCTGTAAATATAGATGCCAAAAACAGCGAGTGAACTATCGGTCTGCTTTTTCTTTTTCCTATATCATATCTACCGTATATATTTGCAAACATATAAGAAACAACTACATAAGTTGCAATTGTAACTGCTGATGTTCTGGACAAATTAAGGAGCTGCCAGTTTGAACGGGCATACATTCCGTAAAAGGTCCAAAACAACATAAAATAAAGTACTGACTTTATCACAAATATTATAGTTGTTTCCAATTTTCTGAGTTTTCTTTTCATATTTATCCTTTAAAGCTATCAGTAAAATAAATAATCAAGCGCTATTTATTTGAATTACTGTTCATAACCTTTTTCCTTAATAACATTTGCAACCTTATATGCATATTCATTGCATAATTCATCTGTTTCTGCTTCTACCATTACTCTTATAAGCGGTTCGGTTCCACTTTCACGAAGCAATATTCTTCCGTTATCACCAAGCTTTTCTTCTACCTCTTTTACAGCGGCGAGAACGTCTTTGTCCGATGTAACTTCAGGTTTACTCTTAACCTTAATATTTACAAGAAGCTGAGGATAAATCTTAAGACCTCTTGAAAGTTCTGACATCTTACATTTATTTTCAACCATAACTTCCATCATTTTAAGGGATGTAAGAACACCATCACCGGTTCTTGCATTCTTTGCAAATATAATATGTCCGCTCTGTTCTCCACCGAGCATATATCCCTTTTCCATCATACACTCATAGACATACTTATCACCAACTGCTGTCTTCTCATAATTAATGCCCTCTGCATCAAATGCTTTGTATAAGCCAAGATTAGACATAACTGTTGTAACAACGGTATTACCTGCAAGATGTCCCTTATCTCTTAAATACTTACCACATATATAAAGAATATGATCTCCATCTACAAGTGCTCCGTTTTCGTCAACAGCAAGACATCTGTCTGCATCACCATCATAAGCAAATCCCACATCAAGTCCGTTATCTACCACAAATTTTTGAAGATTTTCTATATGAGTGGAGCCGCAATTATCATTTATGTTGGTTCCATCCGGCTCGTTGCTTATAACATATGTCTTTGCTCCTAAAGCATCAAAAACTGCCTTTGCTATGGTAGAAGCTGCACCGTTTGAGCAGTCAAGACCAACTTTTAAGTTCTTAAATGCTCTTGTAGGAAGTGTCATAAGATATCCTATGTATCTGTTTCTGCCCATTGAGTAATCAGTAGTCCTGCCTATCTTATCTTTCGTGGCAAGTGGTATCTCCGGTATCTCACCATCTATATATTTTTCGATTTCTTCTTCAATAGATGCCTCTATCTTAGCACCATGTGAATTAATAAGCTTAATACCATTATCATAAAAAGGATTGTGGCTTGCAGATATCATAATACCACAATCAAACTCGTCCGAACGGACTATATATGACACACTTGGAGTTGGAGTTACGTGCATCAGATAAACATCTGCTCCGCTTGCAGTTAAACCTGCTACAAGTGAATATTCAAACATATAGCTGGAACGTCTGGTATCCTTACCTATGACGATTCTGGCTCTTTCATCGCCCTTTTTATCCTTACCAAAATAATATCCAAGGTATCTTCCTACCTTAAATGCATGTTCTACAGTCAAATCAACATTAGCCTCTCCCCTGAAGCCATCGGTTCCAAAATATTTACCCATTTTAAAAACAAGCTCCTTACATGAATTTATTTTAATCACAAAACACTTTTTTAATCACACTGCGTAAAATAAAAATATTAATCGCTAAAGCACGACACAAAAAAGCAATTTAATTATACGGCAAATTTTACCAAAAGTAAAGAAAAAGCCCCATTAATGACATTATATGTCATTAATGAGGTTTTAATTCATTTTACAAAGCCTCATGAAGCTAATCCCACTTATCCTCAAAGTCATCGCCATAGTCTGCGAAGGTGCTTTCATCTGATTCTTCTTCAGGATTTTCATCGTCAGAAGATTCCTTGTCAAGTCCCTCTTCGATATCTGCTTCATCAAGTGCATATTTTCCGTCCAGACAAAGCTTAAGTATCTTTTGATGATTTGTTATAGTTACCTCGTCATGAGCGCCACCAAACTCTCCATCAAGAGTCCACTTTATTTCCTCTTCTGACTTAATAACAACCTTTGAAGCTTTGGCTATAAAAAATATATCGTCTTTATCCTCTATATTATTTGTAAGCACCTGTGTCAGGATTTTTTGAACATCAGCTACATTTGCAGGCTTTCTTACAAGCAGGCAGTCAAACTTTCCGTCATCAAGTACGACATGCTTTGTACCCCTGAGCTTGAAACCTCCGACAGACAGAGAATTTGTAATCATTCCAAATATAAATTCACCGGTTACAACCTTTCCGTCAAAATCCGCCTCGAGCTTATAAGCCTTAACATTTGCCAAATCCTTTATGCCCTCAACTACATAAGCGGAATGTCCCATAACCTTTTTCAGTGACTGATTGGTGTTATAAGATACTTCAGTAAATACACCAAACGATGCAATATAAATAAAATATTTATCTTCAAACTGTCCCACATCCAGACATTTTGGAGTACCGTTCACGATATCCTTCGCCGCCTGAACCTTATTGGACGGAATTTCTACCGTTCTTGCAAAATCGTTTGTCGAACCGCAAGGTATATATCCAAGCGGTACCTTTTTTTCACCCATAAGCATATATCCGCTTACAGTGTTTTCAAGAGTTCCGTCTCCTCCGGCACAAACAATAAGATCATAGTCTGCCCCGTCTGTCTTAACCTTTCTTTCAGCATCGGTCGGTCCGGTTGTAGGATAAGTAACCACCTCATATCCCGCATCGGAAAACACCATTATTATTTCAAATAATACGTCCTTAATTGCCGTCTTACCGGCATTTGGATTAATTATGAACAGAAGTTTTTTTCTCAAGGTATGCCTCCAATCCCCTCTTGCGGAGCTTACAAGCCGGACAGTTCCCGCATCCGTCTCCCTTTATACCATTATAGCAGGTAAGAGTTTTTTCTCTGACCAGTTCAAATCCACCAAGGCTATCTGCCAGTGCCCAGGTTGCTTCCTTGTCAATCCACATAAGAGGAGTAATTATATTAAATTCATAATCCATTGCAAGATTAAGTGTAACATTCATTGATTTAATAAATACATCCCTGCAATCAGGATATCCGGAAAAATCACTCTGTGATACTCCTGTTATTATATCACTAATTCCCTTTTGTTTTGCAAAAATTGCTGCAAAAAGAATAAAAACCATATTTCTTCCGTCAACAAATGAGTTAGGAGGTGTTCCATCCTCCGGTGCATCTTCGTCAACCTCTATATCTGTACGTGTAAGTGAATTTGGCGCCAGCTGATTAAGTAATTCCATATCAAGTATCCTATGTTCCACACCAAGCTCGTCGCATATTTCCTTTGCACACTCAAGTTCCTTGATGTGTCTTTGATTATAGTCAAATGAAACTGCAAAAACCTTTTTATATTTTTTCTTTGCCCATAGCAGGCATGTCGTGCTATCCTGTCCACCGCTTAGTATAACAACCGCTTCATCCATATTTTTCATTGTTTTATTCCTTTCATATTGTCGTGATACACTTTTATTTCAAAAGCAGCATCAGTCTGTTTTGCAAGGCTGCATCTTCTAAAAACTGACCGCTGAAGGTTGTGGTTATGGTTTTTGAACTGCGATTTTTTATTCCGCGCGCTGTCATACAACTGTGACAGCCTTCAATTATTACAGCCACATCCTCTGAGCCCGTAACCTTTTTCATTATATATGCTATATCAGTACCGATTCTTTCCTGAAGCTGTAATCTTTTTGCAACCATATCAGCTATTCTTGCTATTTTACTCAAGCCCAAAACCTTATCCTTTGGGATATAAGCCACAGAAACCTTCATATCATACATAAGTGCCATATGATGCTCGCAGTAGCTGAACACCTCTATATCCTTAACAAAAACCATTTCCTTGCAGTCACTCTCGGGCTTTTCAAAATACTTTGTAAACATATCCGCAATCTCATCATTGGTATAGTTCATGCCCTCAAATACTTCCTCATACATACGCGCAACCCTGTCAGGAGTTTCCTTTAATCCCTCTCTATCGGGATCGTCGCCAAGCGCTGTTATTATACCTCTTATATGTTCTCTTATTGCATCCTTATCTATTGCCATTTTATACTCCTTTCTTATCAGGACTCCATATATATTTATGTATCTGGAGCTGAAGTCTGACTGAATTCATATTATTATCTATCATAAATTTTACTATATCTTCATTTTTAATTTCACCAAAGCAAGCACTTATGTAAATCATTGTTTTTTTATCCAGCTCATATCTATCAATGATTTCCTTTGTCTTTAACAAATCATTATAATCCGAAACAACAAATTTAACCGTATCCGTGCTTCGAATATTCTTAAAGTTATCCATGCACATCTTATCTTCCATGCCGCTTTTAGGGAGCTTATAATCTACAGTAAATGTAACATTATCTCCTATATCATAATACTCCTTTAAATCAACCGCCCCGTTGGTTTCAACCTCTATCCTAAGCGACTTATCTCTCGACAGCATTGTGATAAGTCTTTTAATGTTATCCTGAATAAGCGGTTCTCCACCGGTCAGTGTAACATTTTTTACATTAGTATCTTTTATATAACCATATATTTCTTCTTCGCTTAGTATCTCATACGGTGCATTTTTTTCATTTGCCCATTTCGTATCGCAGTAAGAGCAATTAAGATTACAACCCGCAAATCTGATAAAGCTGGCAAGCTCACCCGCGCACCTTGCTTCTCCGTTGATACTGACGAACTTTTCCACTACCTTAAATTTTCCCATAGATTAATCCCGTCTATACCCTGCGCAATTATTTTTTGTTTCATAAACAACTGACTCTATGACCTTATATCCTTTATCATTCATAAGATCATAAAAATATTTAGCAAAATTTTCAGCTGTCGGTCTCATGTCAAGCTCTACAATCTTGAAGTTTTCCTCTTTAAGAGCTTCCATGGTTTTGTCTTTAAGACTCCCCTTTTCAATTATAAGACTATGGTCAAGACCATCTGTAATCTCTCTTAAATCCTTCTTTAATTCCGAAAAATCCACAACCATGCCTCTTGTCTGTTCATCCGAACTTAAAACGTCACTTCCAACAATTATTTCAACACTCCAGTGATGTCCGTGTATATTTGAACACTTTCCGTCATAACCCTTTAAAAAATGCGCGCTGTCAAAGCCTGATCTTGTTTTTAAAGTATACATATTAACCTCCTTAAAAAATGGAATGAAAAAGCCATAGAAGTCCCAAGACCTCTATGGCATTTTTTCATGCTTTAGTCCTGGTTTTATTTATAGACAGGATGGTACAAACGAACTGTCTTATTATATTTTCTAAATTCCAAGGAATCCCTTAACTTCATCCAGCATCTTATCCTTTTCACAAACTGTATTGTGTCTTACATGTGCTGTTCTTATATCTTCGATAGCCTGTGGAACCTTTACTCCTGACAGACGATTAAGCTCGTCAACAAGTTCAAAATCAGTCTTCTTATCATACTCACTGTCAATCGCATTCATAACACTTCTTGTAAATTTGTAAGGACTTGCTGTAGATGCTATAACTGTAGGTGTGTCATCACCTGTTTCCTTTACATATTTATCATAAACGGTTGCGGCTACTGCTGTATGCGTATCCATAATATACGAATCACTTTCATAAACCTTCTTTATAGTCGCAGCAGTTTCTACTTCTGATGCGTAATTTCCGTAAAAGTCTGAAAGCTCCTTTTTCATATCATCAGTTATTGTATACTCACCCTTACCTGTAAGTGCAGTCATAAGCTCTTTATTTTTAGCCGCATCATTTCCTGCAATTCTGTATATAAGTCTTTCAAGATTACTTGAAATAAGTATATCCATAGAAGGCGATGATGTAAGTATAAATTCTCTGTTTCTATTATAATTTCCTGTTGCAAAGAAATCATAAAGAACTTTATTTTCATTTGATGCACAGATAAACTTGTTAATTGGAAGTCCCATCTGCTTTGCATAGTAAGCAGCAAGGATATTACCGAAATTACCTGTAGGAACAACGACATTTATCTTATCCCCTGCTTTTATGGTTCCGTCCGCAACAAGTCTTGTATATGCATAAACATAATAAACCATCTGTGGTACAAGTCTTCCGATATTTATTGAATTGGCTGATGAGAACTGATATCCCTTCTCATCAAGATACTTGTTAAGCTCAACATCAGAGAACATATTTTTAACACCGGTCTGGGCATCATCAAAGTTTCCTTTTATACCGACAACAAATGTATTGTCTCCCTTTTGTGTAACCATCTGCTTTTCCTGTATCGGACTGACACCGTTCTTTGGGTAAAATACTATAATTTTTGTACCTGGAACATCTGCAAAGCCTGCCAAAGCCGCCTTTCCGGTGTCTCCTGAAGTTGCAGTAAGTATAACTATCTCATTATGAACATTATTTTTCTTTGCAGAGGTTGTAAGAAGATATGGAAGAATCGAAAGTGCCATATCCTTAAATGCTATAGTTGAACCATGGAAAAGCTCAAGATAATATGCGCCTGCTTTCTTAACTAACGGTGCAATTTCCTTAGTATCAAATTTATCATCATATGCGCTGTTTATACAATGTCTTAACTCTTCCTCAGTAAAGTCAGTAAGCATAAGCTTCATAACATTATAAGCAACCTCACGATAATCCATCTTTGCAAGCTCTTCTAACGATACATCAAATGCCGGAATAGAATCCGGAACAAATAATCCGCCTTCGTTTGCAAGCCCCTTTAATATAGCCAAAGATGCAGTTGCTGTTTCATTTGAATTTCTTGTACTCTTATATATAAGCTCCATTTTAAAATTCTCCTTATGTAATACATTTTCTCACACTATATGGAATAATAACACACAAATATCCTAAAAACAAGAAAAAAGAGATGTTAATGTAACATCTCTTTAATCATTACACATCTTTATAATAACGAACTACTGAACAAAATATACTGAACCATACTGCTTTCCAAATGCTCTTGCTTCCTCATGAGTATTGAAATAGATATCAATATGATTACCCTTTATGGCACCACCGACATCCTCTACAGTATATATCTGACCGTTTATCATAAGCTTTGTACCAAACGGATATCTTGAAGTATCTGCCGCAACGGTTCTACCTGCTGCAGGAGTTGTACCGCTTGCAGTTATAGGATTGCTTGGATTACTCCACTTTCCACAGCATATGGCACATGGACAATATCCTGTAAGTGTAAATTCGCCAAGATACTGATAGCTTCCGTTTTCATCGGCGAAGGTAATCTCGGTAAGTCCTACTGTAGGTGACAAAGCAAATACTGCAGTTTGCTGCTCTTCAGGTTCACCCTCATAGGTATTGAAATCTGCTGCAGATGCATGCTCTGCTGTAAGAGCTTCCAATGCTGCCTGATCTTTTTTTGCCTGACTTTTTGCTGCAAGTATATCATCTACCTGCTTCTCAGTTTTCTCAAGCTGAGCAAGCTCTTCTGTTTCGTAATTTACATTTACCATATCGATATATGTGATTCCTTTTGCTTCAAAGGTTTCTCCCGCAAATGCTTCTTTACCCGAAGAAACATCGGAAAGAGACATGATAACGCCTACTGACTGATGTGATTCATTTATTCTTCCGGCCAAGGTTGCAACAGAAAGTATAGCAAGTGCAGCAATAACAATGCTAGCGCTCACTACCTGATAATACTTTGAAGAAAATTCTTTTGTGGTTTCTATTATTTTTTCTTTTGCATCACTAAAGCTAATTTTCATAATATCACCTCATATATACTGTGATTATAGTTCAATGGTCTTTTTCGGTCAAGTATTGCTGCCCGAATTTAGTAAGATTGACCAAATTGTCCAAACGAATTTGTTGATTAATCACAAAAAATATATTACAATCAGCATGTACATATATTTCATATATAATATCGGCATATTCAAAGATGTTATTAATATCAAGCGATTATCGCCTCAAACCGATATGAAAAGAATTTCAAAGGAGAATTAATATGGCTGAAAAAGCAGGTGTATATACAGCAAAAAAGAAAAACGGTGAAGTTTATTATCGTGCATCATTGACCTACAAAAGAAAGCATATAAGTCTTGGCAGCTTTTCCGACTCTGAAGATGCAAACTGCGCCTACAACGAGGCTAGACAAATAATTAATGATGACAAAAAGAGCATAACAAAGGATTCCTACACAAATGATATGAAGCTGTCACACGATAAATTTATCTCCATACTTAATTTTCGTGATAACGGTATATATTTTGCAACACCTATATATATACTGAAAAATTATTTTGAGTATTATCTTACACCCGATACCATACTAAAATTTGACCGTGATGATTTATTTTTTTATGCCTCGCACAAAATCCAGCAGCGTGGCGGTTATCTTTTTATAAGTGATTACGGAAGCCAATATAAAATACTTGGCAGATACGGTATAAAGCCTTTTGCTGTCTATGGACGTGATTTCATCATGGCAAACGATGATAAATATGATTACAGATATTCCAATATAAAGGTTATAAATAATTATACCGGCGTACAGTTAGAAGAAAAAAACGGTAAACCGGTATATACTGCTATTATACATAAAGTAAGCAATTACATAATTGGCAGATACGAAACCGAAGAACAGGCTGCCGTTGCTTACAACAAAGCCGTAGATATCTTTCATTCAAACGGCATAAAGAAAAACTATGCAAAAAATTATATTGTTTCTTTAAAAAAAGACGACTACCTAAAGCTTTATGATGAAGTAATTATCTCTGATAAGATAAATTCAGTAAGATAATTGCAGTGATGTGATTTTCATACAATGTCATTTTGACTCATCAAATATATTTTTCATTATTTCTTCAGGTGTCATATCATCAAATCCATCAGGATCTGTAAGTACATTTCTGTTCCAATGCATCTGATTATAGTCTGTTAAAAAATCAGTATCTCTGATGCACGTATCATAACGTACATAGCTTTCCGGATAATACGTAGACATATATTTTCTTGCCAGCGCTACCGCCTCACTTTCCGGCCTTCCGTCCGGAGTTTTAGTTCCACAGATTGATACAACAGGTGGAGAAGCATGCACAAAAAGAAGACTTCCGTCGCTGCATCTGCCTATAACAATAAACACATGTCCGTCAGTCCCCATTATATCTCCAGGATAATATCTGTCGATACTGTCCCTGCTTATCAAGGTACCTCCAAATATACCCGCATATTCACTTGTCATATCCCTTGACGGAAAAACATATCCGTTATCTCTTTTCGTATCCCCAAACACCTGATAGGTTACATAGCCTACATAACCTGTACAATCAAGTCCGTCATGTATCTGATACATAGTATCTTCGAAGTTATAACTCTCATCATTTTCCTTAAAAAACTCATACCATCTTGGACTTACACCATATGTTACAGCTTCTGCTCCAGCACCTGAATCATCCTCATTCCAGCCACCGCCATAGACATATAAAGTTGTCCCAACGGGTTCCATAGCAGCCTGAAGATATTTTTTTACGGTTGGCAATTCTTCTCTTGATTCATATACTTTATCCCCACTGTCATACGATAAGGTATCGGATATATTTTTATCGTATCTGTCATCAGATTCTGTATTATATGTATTATCTTCAACATCGCTAAATCTAATCTCATATTTGTTTTCCTTATCTTCAAGCACCTTACTTAAATACCCTGTAACAACCATGCTAAAAACAAACAGAAAAAAATAAAAAAAGAACTTATTACCCATAAAAAACTCCAAGCCCAAATGTACTAATTATATCTTATACATTTGGGCTTGGGTTTATTCATTAAACAAATCCTTTAAAATTTGTTCAGGTGTCATATTGTCATAACCATCAGGATCAGCTAGAACAGCTCTGTTCCAATGCATCTGGTCATAATTTTTCAAATAACTTGTATCTCTGTAAAATGAGTTGTACCGGGTAGCACTTTCAGGGTAATATTTACTCATATATGTTCTCGCTAAATTTACTGCCTCACTATTTGAATTACCACCGGGCGTTGCTGTTCCGCAAAGTGAAACAACAGGTGGGGATGCATGTAAGAAAAGCAGGCTTCCGTCACTGCATTTTCCAATCACTATAAACGCATGACCATTACGACACATTATATCCCCCGGATAATACCTTTCGATATTGTTTCGATTAATATATGAGCTGCTAAACAACGCAGTGTACGCATTTCCAACCTTTCCTGATTCATAGACATAACCGTTATTGCTATACTTATTTCCAAAAACCTGATATACGGAATATCCTACATATCCTGTACAATCAAGTCCGTTATGAATCTGATACATTGTACTTTTGTAATTGTATGATGAATTATTATTATTGAAAAAAAACTTCCAATTTGGACTGACACCATATGTCATACACTCAACACCGGCTGCGGTATCCTCTTCATTCCAGCCACCTCCGTATACATAAAGTGTGCTTCCAACCGGTTCCAAAGCAGCCTTTAAAAATTTTTTAACTGTAGGCTTTTTTTCTTCCGATGCTTTTGCCGCCACATTAAATGAGGTGTCGTTTCCGCTCGCATTTCTGTTCTCATTTATACCACGCGTAAGATAATGCTTTACATACAGTGACTTATCGGTTCCGAAGGCAGCGGCAAGATCCTGATATCTGTTAGCATATGAATATACATTAAATGTATCATTACCCTTTCTGCCCTCTTTTATCCCATTGTTAAGAAAATGATTAAATGCTTTACTTTGATCATTTCCAAAAGCCGCTTTTAAATCTCCATATCTATCAAGATAATTTATAGGATCAAACACAGCCGA
This sequence comes from Lachnospiraceae bacterium, assembly GCA_017469405.1. Classification (GTDB taxonomy): domain Bacteria; phylum Bacillota; class Clostridia; order Lachnospirales; family Lachnospiraceae; genus Coprococcus_C. Next base: position 36,135 of record JAFUGL010000020.1, read on the forward strand.
ATAATCCACACCATTATTAACGAGACTGATATAGGTAAAATTAAGTTTTGAATTTCTTATATCACTTCCGGCATAAGGAGAGCAATTTCTGCTTTCCAATCTGCCTCTTTGCGCATAATGTTTATAATAGCTCGAAAGATTACTTCCATAGGCCTTTTGTAAATCAGGATATCTGTTTGCATAAGCATACACATTAAAATTATCCGTTCCCTTTCTGCCTTCCCTCATGCCATTATTTATGAAATGCTTAAATGCAAGCTGCTGGTTGTCACCAAAAGCCGCCTTCAAATCTGCATAAGTATCAAGGTAGTAAATCGGATCAAAAACCGGTGAATAATCCACACCATTATAATTTCTGTCAACATATATAAACATCAGCTTATAATTACGTGGATCATTTCCCTCATACGGCTTTCCGTTTCTTTTTTCTTTTATTCCATAGTCCTTATAATGTTTTTCATATCCTGATAAATCTCCACCAAAAGCCTTTTGCAAATCGACATATCTGTTAGCATATGCATATACATTAAAATCTTCACTATCAGCTCTTGTTCTGATTTCATTGATATTAAAAAAGGCAATAATTATGCATAGTGTTAAAACTAAACTTATTATTCTTTTTATTTTATATCTCATAAATATATGCTCCCGTTCAATACACTAATAATGAATTCTCAAAATAAATTTTAACTATAACTCTTCCTACTTTTAAAAATAAATTCCGTACCAGATAAGGAAGATGTAGATACACCATACCTTTCTCCAGTTATCCGGCTGGTCAAGATACTCATCGGTAAGCATATCGTTGAGTAAATTCGTATCAAAATATTTTGATGCATTTTCGCTGTTAAAGAGTTCTCTTATCTGACTTATAAACGGCTCCTCTCTCATCCATACACGTACAGGTACAGCAAAGCCAAGCTTCTTTCTAAATGCAACCTCATCAGGTATCATATGAGCAGCTGCCTTACGGAAGACTATCTTACTTTCGGAAAGGCTTGCTTCATATTCTGTCGGAATCAGGGAAGCGACTTCATAAATTCTTGAATCAAGGAAAGGAGTTCTTGCAATAAGTCCGTTAGCCTTACTCATCTTCTCTGCATTTAACATAATGTCTCCTTCAAACCAGACATTTAAATCACAGAGCCACATCTTGGTCAGATCACCTGTATTGTCATCAAAATCATATAAGCTTCTGGCTAATTCAAGAGGAGTCACATCACCTTTATAGTTCTTTAAAACCTTACTCTTTTCCTTCTCACTCATAACCTTGGTATTGCCTATATAATAAGTCTCAACCGGTGCTGAGCTGTAATCGGGATTATTGCTGTTTACAAGACGTCTCACATATGCATGGTAGCCGCAGAAAAGCTCATCCGCACCCTCACCCGAATAGCAGACATCCACATATTTTCTTGCACCCCGGCAGGCAAGATAAAAGGCTATGGTGGATGCATCCGCAAGAGGCTGCTCCATCGCCTTCATCGCCTCCGGCACAACTCCAAAATAATCCTCCGGAGTAACCTTAACTCTTATATGCTCTGCTCCCAAAAACTCTGCAGACTTTGCAGCAAGCTCCGACTCATCAAAGTCCTTATTGTCATAAGCAGTTGAAAATGTATACTTTGGCTTGGTAAGTGCTGCAAGGTATGCTGAGTCAACTCCTCCGGAAAGGAAGTTTCCGTACGCTTCACCTTCTATCTTCCAGTCATCCACAAGCTCATTTAAGGTATTGTTCACAAGCTCGGCGTACTCATCCGCTGTTTTAGAATTATCACCCTTATATGTAAGCTTCCAGTATCTCTTTATATCAAACGTCTTATCATTATTTTTATATACCAGAACAAATCCCGGCATAAGCTTTTTTATGCCTTTAAAAAATGTATCGGAACCCGGAAGATAAGAATATGTAAGAAAGAGCTCCAGTGCCTGCTCATTTAATTCCTTCTTGTAAACTCCGCTGTTAAGAATTTCATTAATAGTAAGGCCAAAAACTACACTCTTATCCTCTGCCACATAATAATACATTGACTCATTTCCGAATCTGTCTCTGGCACATACCGTTTTATCTTCATTTTCATCATAGATAATAAATGAAAACATACCCTGAAGATGCTCGGCAAGCTCCTCACCCCATCTGTCATAGGATGCTTTTACATAACCTGCATCATCCTTTGCATCAAATGGTATATCAAGCATTTTTGAAAGCTCTTTTTTGTTGCTTATGTAACCGCTGAAATTCTTAATCTCTGACATTTTTATCCTCCTGTGAATCAGTGAAAATTTTCTAAAAAGTAAAACCCACATATAATATTCGAAATAAATATCCGACGTTAATATTATATGTGGGTTTCATTTAAATTTCAATAATAAGATAATATAAATAAGCATTAAGAAAGCTCAATATCAAGTTCAACCGGACAATGATCCGATCCATATACATCCGTATATATCCTGGCATCCTTAAGCTTATCCTTTAAATCCTCCGAAACGAGGAAATAGTCTATACGCCATCCGGCATTCTTCTCACGTGCCTTAAACCTATAAGACCACCATGAATAAATATCCGTCTGTTCAGGATAAAAATATCTGAAGGTGTCTATAAAGCCTGAGTCAAGAAGCTCGGTCATCTTGCCTCTTTCCTCATCCGTAAAGCCTGCGTTGTGATGATTGGTCTTTGGATTTTTAAGGTCTATTTCCTTGTGGGCAACATTCATATCGCCGCATACTATTACGGACTTTTTAGCCTTTAAAGCATTAAGATAATCTCTGAACGCATCCTCCCAGGTCATACGATAATCAAGCCTCTTTAATTCATTTTGTGAATTAGGCGTATATACGACTATCATATAAAAACTATCATACTCAAGTGTGATAACACGACCTTCCTTATCATGTTCCTCCACACCGATTCCGTATGTAACATCTAAAGGCTTATGCTTTGTAAATATAGCAGTTCCCGAATATCCTTTTTTCTCGGCATAATTCCAATAATCAAAATAGCCTTCTTTATTCCAGTCAATCTGTCCTTCCTGAAGCTTGGTTTCCTGCAAACAAAATATATCCGCATCCAGCTTGTCAAACTCCTCCATAAAATTCTTGGACATTACTGCTCTTAAACCATTTACATTCCATGATACCAGTTTCATAAATATTATCTACCCTCAGACTTTCCTCTGAAATTTTATCGTATTTTCACTAATTTTTTTCTAATCGTTTTTAGATAATTAATCTAAAACAATTTTCTTAAGTCTATCAAGAAGATACGGTATAGCAAGCTCAAAGCTTACGCCATAGTCCTTCTTTGTTTCATCCTCCATAGTCGCCTTAATGGTTTCACCGGTATAATCAACTGCAACTGCAAAGCTCTCCGGAATACTCTTGCCATTCATAAGTGCTCCTACACAGGTACTTGCAAATACATCTCCTGTTCCATGTGAAAATAAAGGATATAAGGTATTGTAATAATGGAAGAATTCCTTGGTTTCACTATCATAACCCATTACACCTATCTTGCCATCTTCAAGCATAACACCTGTAAGTACACTTATACGTGCACCAAGCTTGGAAAGTGCCAAAAGCATATCCTTGATATAAGCCTCGTCCTGAACATCCCTGTATTCCTTACCGGTCATAAATGCTGCCTCAGTAAGATTTGGAACTATTATATCAGCCTTACCGCAAAGGCCGGCCATCTTCTTTGCAAATGCTTCGTCAAATGCAGGATAAAGTTTTCCGTTATCTGCCATAGCCGGATCTACTATGATAAGATTGCTATCCGTTTTAAACTTATCAAAAACATGTGCAACTATATCTATCTGCTCTGCAGAGCCAAGATATCCTGTATAAATTGCATCATATGTTATTTTCTCATCTACCCAGTGATCGGTAATCGGTTCAATCTGATCCTGAAGATCTTTAAAGGTAAAATTCTTAAACATAGTGTGTGTTGAAAGAACTGCAGTAGGTATGATACATGTTTCAACACCCATTGCTGAAATAATCGGAAGAGCAACAGTAAGTGAGCATCTTCCAAGACATGATATGTCCTGTATTGTCAAAATTCTTTTCATAAATATATTCCTCCATCTTATACATTTTTAAATATCTGCGATTATTATGTAAAAACTAAATCCAGTCATAATTTCCGCCCGTTATCGCAAGTGAAAGAAGTGCATCCATTTTCTCAACCTCTTCCTTTCCCTCAACAATACTGATAAGTTTTGCTTTAGAACCAAGATTATTCATATCCTCATCCGGTCCTATCTCCAGATCAATATCTTCTTCACAATAAGGGCAGACAATACTATCCTCAGTTGAAATATCAAGAAATCTTTCGTTGCATTTCGGACACTCATAATATCCGCATTTTAAAGTACCATCCGGAACATAATACATTACTTTCACCCTCTTTGTATAATACATTTATTTTTTTGCCGGTTATAACTTTAAGCTATATCAAAAAACCGATTCTAAGCACTCTTTAATAAAGCGACCTTCACAATTTTCAATACTAATTTATTATTTCATCAGCTTAAGTTTCTTTGCAAATTTAACTATCAACTTACCCTTTGGCATATCCAATATCTCTTCTTCAGTATATCCGCCTATACGAAGTATCATAAAAGCATAGATAATTATAGCAATAAGAATAGATATAAGTAAACTTAAAGCATTGGCTATCGCAGTTCTCTGTGGTAATGCGATCAAACATATATGATACATAACCTTATATATCAAAACAGCAAATACACCCATAATAGCCGCTGATACAGCAGGCCTTAAAATCACCAGATTCATATCCATTTTATATCCAAGGTGTTTTTTGATAGAATGCGCATTAAATATAACCATAAAAAATGAATAAACTATTGAACCACCAACCAATATGGCAAGGCTGTATGGGGCACTTAAAACATTCAATCCAATTATTACAAATGCAAGATGTATAACCAGAGTTATTGCAGCATTTTTTACCGGATCAGATACCTTTCCTATCGCCTGAAGCACACCATTTGTAACAGTTGATAGTGCATAACATACAATTGAAATACACCCTCCTGCTAGGGCATATCCTGCTCTTGTATCAGTTCCGCTAAACAACAGCTGCATTATAGGATTGGCAAGAACTGCCATACCTATCGCTGATGGAATCATAATAAGCATTGTCGTCCTGACAGCCTTATTTAACTTAGCATTTACATCATCGATATCACCCTTACTATAGGCACCGGATATGCCCGGAATAAGAGCTGAAGAAACTGCAGATGCTATAGCTATCGGAAGATTTATAAGTACGAGAAACTGTCTGGAATAAATACCATAGGTTCTTGCTGCATCCTTTGTTGAAATACTTTTATGTGCTATAGCACTCCAGTAAATCTTCATATCAAAGGTCGTACTTACATTATAAATAAATGTAGATAATATAACCGGCGTAACCATAAGAAATATTACCTTAAACAAATCACGATAACTTTCCTCATGTGTGTTTTTATCAAGACTAACTTTCTCCAAAATGTCTGAACGTTTCCTAAGATAGATAATGAGTATGAAAATAAGTCCCGCCATAACTCCGGCAAATGTACCAAGCGCGCTGCCTGCCGCACCATGTACTGCAATCTTACTCTCATCCACACCACCTCTGAAAGGCATTGTAAATATATATGCTGCAGCCACACTTACAACAGCATTCATAATTTGCTCTATAATCTGAGAAACCGCAGTTGGAACCATAGTATTATGCGCCTGCATATATCCTCTGAAAACTGATAATAGTCCTGAGAAAAAAATTGTTGGTGCCATAATTCTAAGACACAGCACTGACTGATCTACAACCAGCGATGGAGCAAATATAAATGTAATCGCTGCCGTAAAACTTCCTACAACAAGAACATATATGAGAGAACACTTAAATAATTTATTTGCATTTTTATATTCTTCCACCGCAAGTCTCTGTGAAATAACCTTTGAAACTGCTGTCGGAATACTGTAAGTAGAAATAAGGAGTATCATAAAATAGATATCATAAGCAGTAGCATAATATCCGTTTCCCTCTTCACCAATTATCTGATAAAGAGGTACAGCATACAATAATCCGATTATTCTTGACAGAAATCCTGCTGCCGCAAGAATTGCTGCCTGTATCATAAATCCATCTCTTCTACTCTTCTTAGCCATGATAAACCTCTTTTATATAATTAAGCTAAAAAATATTACAGCACATTTATCTATATTAGATAAATCTGCTGTATTTATTCCCAAATACCTATGATATTATAACCATTTTGTCACAAGCTTGCAACAAAATTTTGAACTAAAGATTTAATATGAAATATCAGATAAATTATACTGCAAAATCAATTCTGTTTCCCTTCGTAGCTTCTGCTTCAAAAGCCTTCTGGTTTTTTCCATAAGAATCATTTGTATAAGTTGTCTTTATTACAGTATTGGTGTTACCGCCTGCTACATAAGCTCTTCCACATTCAGGACATATGGCAGTTTTAAGTGAGACCGAAACAGAAACTAATTCCTTATTTTCTTCATTACCCTCTGCTATAGCGTTGGCAACATGCTCCTGCTCATGAGACATAACCTTTGCATAGGATTCTTCAGGCTTAATTCTTCCCGGAGATTTAAAGGAAACCATCTCATCAGAACCATCCTGATAACGTCTTTCCTTACAGGTCTGACATTCTGTCTTTTGTACTTTGGACGCACTACGTGTGGTATTGTCAGTATAAACAGGTGTTACTCTGCTGACATTAGACACAGGAATTGTATAATTGTTGCTCATTCCGTATGGACTAATCATAATACCACGCTCCTAAATCAAACTACATTTTCCAAAACACAACCTAAAGTTACCTATAATTAAACATATTATACATCTAAATATCGTAAAATGCAATCGTTTTGAATTGTAAAAACTAATCTTATAATGTGTCATAGGTATGTGTCACGGATCATCTTTACAGTTTAAAATCATCCCATATATTTTTTCCGGCAAAGTTTTGTTCTTTGTATTTTATTATATATGCTTTACTGTCTATGTACTGCTCATCAGAAAATGCTTCTAAAAGATATGGTATATCAGCTTCTTTTATAAATTCATGTTCTGCATATATTTTAAGATAATTAAAGCTTTCGTGTTTATTACCAAGGATATACATTATAGTATCTTCTTTATGGGAAGCTATGTATGATTTATATATATCCATATAATCAGCTGCCGGTACATTTTCGGACTTTAGTCTTACTAAAATCGCACCACATTTTTTCTCCCGCTGCTTTTTCTTATAATACTCTATATCGTTTTCAGGATCCTCATAATCCTCTTCTCCTCCCGCCAAAAACGGGTTAAAACCTGCCTCATCAGCTTCATCAATATAATCAGTAAGATTGGCATCAAAAAAGTCAAGCCAGCTATCATCGGAAATGTTTGAAAAATCATATATTTCACTTTTTTTGAAGCATTTAACTGCTATCGCAAGAAGTTCAGATATATCCTCATTTGCATAATACATCTGCTCTTTTTCCTGTTCGGAATAAACAACTATTTTTTCAAGTGCCATGTCATCCAAAAAGACTTCCTTACCAAAATCTTTAACGGTATCCGGAAACCATATTTCCTTAAGCCTTACGCAGTGTGCAAATGCCCAATCTCCTATCCTCTTTACACCATATGGCACAAAAATTATGTCAACCTTTTGATTTCCAAGCAAGGCCTTTTTAGGAACCTCTCCATCAGCGATATCCGGTATAAGACTTTTATTCATTTTATCTTCAAATTGTTTTTTACTTATAAGCATTTTTTCACTCCGAAGCTATTTTTTTAATTTACTGATATCTTTTTAATATATAATAACGTTGAAAGTTTTATCTTTTTATACATCTTGTGAAGCTATTTTAGATTTCTTATTGCCGCCTCATATTCACCATAGCTTTTTGTCTTTAATATATTACGCACTGCTCTTTCCGCGTCAGGATAGATTTCCTTCCAATAGGTCCATAGTTCCTTCATGTGAAAGAGAACATTTTTATCCGGCGACATAATCTCCTGATAGCCATGATATATTTCATCGTGATAATTCCAAAAAATCTTAAAGTCAAAAGTATTATTTTGACTTATCTTATCAGTCACATCTATTAAGTCGTGAGTCTTTATTTTAGCACAACAATCCTCATAAATATTGTACTGCTTTATCAACTCCGGATTATAAAGAAGTCCTCTGCCAAGCATCACAGTATCTGATGTTTCGCTCCTTTTTATAATATCCTCACAGGAAAAAAGATTACCGTTATAAATCACAGGCGCCTTGCTATGCTCCACCGCATACTCATAAAATTCCATCCTCGGCTTACCCTTATAATAATCCTTTTCTATCCTCGGATGTACTATCAGTTCCGATATCGGATACTTATTATAGATTTCAAGTATATCATAAAACTCCTCCGGCGCATATCTTCCAAGTCTTGTTTTAATAGATATTTTCACATTATTCGAATCAGCCCATTCATATATGGAATCATAGAGCTGCTCCATCTCATACCATTCCGTCAAAAATCCCGCACCCTTTTTCTTGGCACATACCGTACCTGACGGGCAGCCCAGATTAAGATTAAGCTCCTTGTATCCCATATCAGATAATTCCTTTGCCGCACCAATAAAAGCCACAGAATTATTGGTAAGTATCTGCGGCACAAGCTTTATGCCTTGATTATGTTCAGGACATAATTCTCTTACATTTTTCGGTGTCAGAAAGCAATTATCTGTTGGTGATATAAACGGTGCAAAATATTTATCAATCCCACCGTAATATTTTTCGTATGCATTTCTGAATATATATCTTGTAATTCCCTCAAGGGGTGCAAAGTAAAATTTCATCGCTATTTTTCAAAATCCTTTGTTTATTCATAGCTTTATGGATGTATCCACAATCAAACATCAACGCAAAGCTCATTATATTCCATACTTCTCAAGGTCAACCCGACCATTCACAACCTCAATACCATCTGTCTCAAGCAGTACCTGCTGCCTGCCCGGACCGCCAAAGGCAAACTCTCCCGACAGCTCTCCTTTGGAATTTACCACTCTGTAGCAGGGTATCTCATCCGGATAAGGATTTTTATGAAGTGCATTTCCCACAGCACGGCACATCTTCGGATTGCCTGCCATCTCGGCAACCTTTGCGTATGTAGCAACCTTTCCCTTGGGAATCTTCTTAACTGCCTCGTATATTCGTCTTGTGGGACTGTCTGTAACTATATCATAGCTTTCAGATATCATCCTCTTTATATCATCCTCTGGTATACTGCCATCCAAGATAATAGTATTCCAATGCTCCTTGTTCTGATGCCATCCCGGTATAACCGACTTAAAAGCTTTTCTCCAAAACTCTCTCCACTCCGGATCTACCTTTACATTAAGATTAATATAGCCGTCTCTTTCATATGTCCAAAGAAATGCCTTTTTGCTCTTTTTCACGCGTACCAGTTGCCAGTTGGTATCATGAAATGGAGCATCCTGATATGTATTCGGAAATGAAAGTCCGAATTC
>JAFUGL010000133.1 GCA_017469405.1 Lachnospiraceae bacterium
AAACGGGCAGAAGAAAACCTGCTGGCAATGAGACGAGAGGTTGAAGAAAAGAACAGGCAGATGCTTCAGACGGAATACTGGATTGCGATTCCTGCCGTCATTGCCGGACTGATCATGGTGTTTGTGGCTTCATTTTTAGAGATGCCAGTCTGGCTGCGAATTGCACTTATCGTGTTTGCTCTCATAATGATATTTACGGTAGCTTTTATCGCTGTGGGCATTGAGCAAAAGGCCGGATACTATGAATGCCAGAATTGTCACCACAGATATGTTCCTACATACTGGCAGACAAATCTTGCTATGCACATGGGGCGGACAAGGTATATGAAATGCCCGGAGTGTGGAAAAAGAAGCTGGCAGAGAAAAGTTCTTACAAAAGAAGAGTAAGCAGACCAAGGCTCCTCGCTACTGATTAGGTTCAGTGGCAAGGAGCCTTTTTATGCTTCGATTTATGGTTTTGTAGAAGGTACTATTCACAGATACCTTATAGTGGCAAAGAAGAAAGGCTAATAATAATGATGGAGCGGTAAGTATAAACTTGCCGCTTTTTCTTTGCATGAAAATTCAGGAATAAATCCTAGACAAGTCCTGCGGACTTGCGTTATTTTTTCTTCTTGCCGCGGCCATTCCCTTTTACCGGTTTACAGAGATCCGAGTATCTTTAAAGGATGTCTGTAGAGGTGAATTCTACCTATATTTCAGGGTTTGTTGGCATGCCTGATAAATTATTTGTCGGTTTTGGAGGTAAGTTGTGATTCACATATTCTTGTGCTATAGGTTATTAATCGTTTTAGGGTATCAGAATCAAAGCTATAGGCATTTTGCACCAATTCAAACAGATAAGGCGCATCTTTTTTACTAATTACAAGATAATCAGGGGACATATCATCTGTTTTACCTACAAGATAATCGACAGAAGTGCATAAGCATCTTGCAATTACTTCTACTGTTTGATATGAAGGTACTCTTTCTCCATATTCATATCTGCAATATCCTATTTTAGATAAGTTTAGTCTTCGGGATGCTTCGGCCATGGTAATCCCGAGTTTTTCACGAGCCATTTTCAAACGTTCCGGAATTAATTGGTTTTCCATTTTTGTACCTCGAAAATATATTGACAGTAACCATTGGATAACATATAATAACCATTATCCAATGGTTACTATAACGCATTGGGTAAAATTTTTCAATGGATAGGCGTATGGATTTTAAGTATAGGATTATCAAAGATGAAACAGTTTACCTGAGAATGGCAGATTGTATTAATGCCTTAGGATATAGTTCAGAACAGGTCTTTATTAAAGAGCACCCTGATGCATATGAGGTATCTGATGAATATGGACTGCTTATCGAGGAAAGCAAGTACAATAATCTTCTTAATTGCAGGCATAATAGATCGGAAGTTAATATGCAGATAACATATGTCGAAACGTTAGAGTGTCGGATAGACAATTATTGCAAACTTTACCCAATAAAATATATGCTGGCAAAGGAATTACTTGAACACCAGGCATATCAATCGGGATATAGCAATATTGATGATTTCATAAACAAAAAAGATATCCCTGATGAGATTAAAAGAATCAGCAAATCTTTTGAGAGCAGGAGTTCATCCTTAAAATCTTATAATAAAAAACTTCAGGAATTAAAAGATCCGGCATTCATCAATATGAATAGCATTGCTGAAAACGGACTAGAATTGCAATTTTTGACCGTATGTGAGAGAGGCTCTGTCGGTTTATTAGCGTTTATTATAGGTGAGAACTGTATTAAAGAGGTTCTTTTTGATGACGAATATATCTATACAGATTTCGGAGTGTTATCGGGTGAAGTATATTGGAAAGAATATTGTGACGATACAGATTTCGATAATGTTAAGATTAGTGATGTGAAACTTGGCAGAGACTTTAGGGAGTTCAATATATTAGAGAATTTAATATGGACGCTCTATAAGGTTGATTTTGATGATGAAGGGGATTGGTTGTATTGTGATAAGCCAGGTGTGTCTTTAGGAATTAACAAGGATATAGCAATGAATCTATTATCAAATGGTAATATTGCAAAAATTGTGTTGATACCGGGCATAGTAGACTGGAGACGAAACGTAATCTTGACTAAAGCTGAAATTGGGGCTTGACATGGGGAAGAAAGATAAGTTGATTGCGGTAGCTCGTTTTAATACTGAGCTTAATCGGTATTTGGATACTGATTATGATGCTTTTATTATTTTTCGCTCTAAGGGACTTCTTGCTCATCTGATTAAGAGACAACATTTTCAAGCTGCGAAATATTATGAATATTTGCCGGATATTATTACAAACCCGGATTATATAGGCTTAAATGGAAGTGTACTCGAGATGGTGAAATGCTATAAGGACAACATTTTTATCACTATAAAACTTGATGTAAAGAAAAATAGGTATTATGTAGCCACAATGTTTGACATAAAGGAGGCAAAGCTTGATTCTTACATAAGGTCAGGAAGGCTCGTTAAAACCACTTGACTACGCGAAATATCTGATGTTATACTCCGGATATAAGAACATTTGACGAGCAGGAAAGGCACCCTGCGCTCCCTAAGTGGAATCTGATATGATGGATACGCCGCCCATCCAAATGTTTTTATGTTTTCACAGCGGATAATGTCAAGATCCTGATTGATGCTGCTGCATAAGAAAGAATTCTTTAGGAACGGGTTTTTACCGCGGATCATGTTACAGTGTGCGGGTTGCTCGTTCTTTTTCTTTGTTACTTTGGTTTGTACATTAGAACACATGTCGAACCGGAGGTTCTCATTATGGTATCGGATTGTTCTTTGCGAAAAAAGTCGCCAAGGAGTACGGAGGAAAGATTGTTCTTGTTAATTCTAATGAGACTGGTGGAGCTAAGGTTGAGATAAGCTTTATACATAATAAAAAAACAAACAAGCTTCTACGCTAGAGAATATCTGGTGTAGAGGCTTATTTTTTTATAGTTTTTTTTCGAGTTCATAATTTCTTCAAATTTTATTTGTTGACTTGGTGGTTACAACCGGGTTTATAAAAAGTCGAGCATGCATGAATGAAAAACAATAAACATAAACGATTTATTTGGAGGAAAAAGTGTAATGAGATTAACCCAAATTACAAACAGCGTAAAAACAAAGCTGATAGCTCTTATGTTATTGATAGCTATAA
>JAFUGL010000134.1 GCA_017469405.1 Lachnospiraceae bacterium
CAGCCCGGACCAAAACCGGGAGAACCATCGATGATGGGACAGCCGGCACCAAAGCAGGGCATACCGCCAATGATGGGACAGCCGGCACCAAAGCCTGGTATACCACCAATGATGGGACAGCCTGCACAAAATCCGGGACAGCCGCCAGTGATGGGACAACCGGCGCAAAATCCGGGACAGCCACCGATGATGGGACAGCCGGCACCAAAGCCTGGCATACCACCAATGATGGGACAACCGGCACCAAAGCCTGGTATACCACCAATGATGGGACAACCGGCACCAAAGCCTGGCATACCACCGATGATGGGACAACCGGCACCAAAGCCTGGCATACCACCGATGATGGGTCAACAGCCTATTGAGCCTAAAGCTGACGTCTTATCAGAATCAAAAGAAGAGTCAGAGCAGGAGCCAAAGGAAGAATCATCAGTGGAAACTCCACAGGGTTCAAATGAAGAACCTGCAAATGTTTCGGATAATATACCGGAGGCAAAAACTATACCGGAGGAAAAAGCTTCAGATGTAAAATCTGTAGTTGCAGATGCACATCCTACTCAGGAATTAACCGAACCGTTTAAGCCGGAGTCAAGTAACAACCCGGTACCACAGGAACAACCTGCACAACAGCCTATACCTCCACAGGCAGCACCTTCGCCGATAATGGGTGGATTGGTAGGACAGTTAAATGAGAAACCTGTTCCTCATCTCGTGAGAGTGAAGACAGGAGAAATAATAAATATAACTAAGCCTGAATTTTCAATAGGAAAATCTGAATCAAAGGCAGATTATACAATAACTGACAATACTGCTGTAAGCAGGGTTCATTGTATAATCATACAGAAGAACGGAGTCAATTATATTAAGGATAATAATTCCACTAACCATACATATCTTAATGGAGTGGAACTTGAACCTGATAAAGAAGTTCTTCTTAAAAATAAGACAACTGTGAGAATGGGAGATGAAGAATTCACTTTCCTTCTTAGAAAAGAATAGTACAGTCATAGCCGGATTATATAATTATAGTCCGGCTGGACATGTTTTTATATGCATTTAGAAAATAAATGAAAAATCAACAAATTATGAGGAGATAAAGCATGAATTACATAGCGGCTTATCATACAGATGTAGGATTAACAAAAAAGACTAATCAGGATTCGCTTGGAATTAAAATTGTAGAAACGAATCAGGGACAGGCTGCATTTGGAATAGTATGTGACGGAATGGGTGGACTTTCCAAAGGAGAGCTTGCAAGTAAAGAGGTAATACTTGCATTTATGAACTGGTTTGACAGAATATTTATGGATGCTGTAAAGACCGGGGAATATGATACTTCAAAGCTAAGTGATGAATGGAATCAGATAATTCAATCACAAAATAAAAAGCTCGGAGAATTTGGAAAGGAACATAATCTTCAACTTGGAACAACTATTTCAGCCATTCTTTTATATAAAGGAAGATACTATATAGTTCATGTAGGTGACAGTAGAATATATCAAATTACCGGGAAAAACATTTATTTACTTACAAATGACCAGACATTTATAGCCAGAGAAATCGCGGCTGGTCGAATGACGGTTGAACAGTCAAAAACAGATCCGCGTAGGAGTGTATTGTTACAATGTGTAGGAGCATCTGAGATAGTTGAACCTGAATTTTCAACGGGTGTAGTAATGCCAAATACAGTATATATGGTGTGCTCGGATGGCTTCAGACATCAGATAAGTGAAGAGGAAATGATTGCTAAAATCGGTCCGGAAAATACATCTGATGAACAGAGTATGAAAAATGGATGTATATTTCTTACTGAACTTGTGAAACAAAGAAGAGAAACAGATAATATTACTGTAGGACTTATTAAAACGGTCTAAGCTTCATAGGTTATATAAAGAATATGGGAAGGAAATGTCATGACTAAAGAAGGTACTGTTTTAGACGGTAAATATGAAATATGGAAAGAGGTTGGTCGAGGCGGTATGTCAATCGTATACCTGGCGAGAGATAACCGACTCAACAAGCAGTGGGCTGTAAAGGAGATTAAAAATGACGGCTCAAAGTCTGCGAAGACATTGCTTAAAGGTCTTGAGAGAGAGGCTAATATATTAAAAAATGTTGACCACCCGGTACTGCCTCGAATTGTTGATATTATAAATCAAAATAATACTATATATGTTGTAATGGACTTCATTGAAGGCGAAACAATAAGTGAAAGACTTAAAAAAGAGGGTGCACAGCCACAGGAACTTGTGGTTGAGTGGGGCATACAATTAGCAGGTGCTCTTGATTATCTTCATAACATGAATCCACCGGTTATTTACAGAGATATGAAGCCTTCAAATGTAATGATTAAGCCAGAAGGTGGAGTTAAGCTTATAGACTTTGGTACTGCCAAAGAGTATGACGTTGAAAATAACGCTGATACCACAGCACTTGGAACGAGAGGATATGCTGCACCTGAACAGTTTGGCGACAAGCAGGGCCGTGGTATATATAATACAGATGCAAGAACGGATATCTATAACTTAGGTGCAACGATGTATCACATGGTTACCGGAAATAACCCGTGTGATCCGCCATATGGTGTGCATCCTATAAGAGAGATGAATCCGATGCTTTCATCCGGACTTGAGAAGATACTTCTTAAGTGTACAGAGGATGATCCGGCGAAGAGATATCAGAATTGTTCAGAACTTATTTATGACCTTGAACATTATACAGAACTGGATGATTCGTATAAGAAGAAAAATAAAAGAAAGCTCGGAATATTTATTACAACATCTATACTTACGATTGCAGCCGGCATAACTGCATTTGTAGGATATTCCGGATTAAAGAAGATAAAGATGGATAATTACAATGCCTACATAGAGGCAGGTAATGATTATAAGGTTGAAGAAGATTATGCAAGTGCCGTAGAAGAGTATAAAAAAGCCTTTGAGCTTGATGGTACTGATGCAGAGGCATACGACAAATTTATTCAGACTTATATAGATGCTTCACATGAGCTTAAAGAGGACGGAACTACACCGCTTGATTTACAGACAGGTCTTAATGTAGTAGCAAATCGAATAAAATCGGGATATGCAAATGTCGATAAAAATGACGAAGTATTATACAAGATGGCCATTACATATTTTGACGAGTTAAATGATTACAAAACAGCTACAAAATATTTCAACATGATAGACAAAAAGGATAAGAACTACGGCGAACTTGCAGATTACTATGGTTCGGTATCACTCATCCTTTCAAGTACATCAGTTAATATAGATGAGCTGCTTGATAAGATAAATGAATTTGCAGAATACAATCAGCGTGAATATACAAATCAAAATGAGAATAAATTTATAAATTATAAAACCATAGGACAGATATATGCTACATATATCAATACAGAGGGTGTTGCAAAGCAGGCTGAGACGATAATGACACAGGCTGTTGAGGATCTTGATGAATATACAGGAACGAAACTTGACACCAATGATTATTACTATGCATACTACGATAACCTTTCGGTTATATATGAGCAGCTTGCCAAGATAACCGAAAATGAATCGGAGGCGTACACCTATTATGATGAAGTTATAGCATACTGTGATGATTATCTTACAATCCTTGATATTAAAGTTGAGGAAAATGGTGAAATTGGATATGGTGAAGACAATGACAACATATTCAATACAAGCTATTATAATAAGATGATGAAAAAAGCTTACTGCTATGAACAGATGGGCGAGTACGACAATGCTCTTGCTATTTATAAAGAACTTGAGGGCGTGATGGGAACCGGAAATGTGCTTAGTGGCAAGATATACGCTGAACATCTGGATTATATCTACACAGTATGTGAAGCTGTTAATCAGGATCCGGCTTACTGGTCAGAACAATGCCCGGATAAATTGGCAGATTTATTAAGTATATATGATGAGGGCTCAAAAGTGCCTTCGATAGATAGTAATAAGACTTGGAAAAAACGTAAAGATACGGTATCTTCACTTGCGAGTGGAACCATGAAAAAGCAGGATGAAGAAGAACCTGAAGAAAATACAGAATCTGCCGAAGATGGTACGACAGATGAAAATGAAGAGATAGGAGAGTGATAGCTATGAAAGACATTTACAATATATGCTTTTATGGCGGATTAACACTCGCCATAATATTTCTGATAGTAAGTATAATTTTATTTATAGTATTTAAGATTCCTAAGGTAATAGGAGATTTGACCGGAAGAAATGCCCGTAAGGAGATTGCTGAAAAGAAAAACAAAAAGGGCGGAACTCAAAAGAGTGAAAGCAGTAAAATTTTAAAACAGGAGCAGAAAAAATACTACAATCAAAATACCGGTAAGATTACCATTAGAGATTCTGCTACAAATGAAGAAGAAACAGCAAGGATTAGAAATAATACAGTGCCTCAACATGTAATGCCGGAAGAAAGAGAAACAGATATCTTAAGACCCGGAGATGAGGATGATATCTATGGAAACGTATCCGGTGAATCAAAGGGCGAAGAAAAAACGACAGTGCTCGGTGGTTCAAAAGGTGAAGAAGAGACAACAATCCTTGGTGGCTCAAAAGGTGAAGAAGAGACAACAATCCTTGGTGGCTCGAAAGACAAAGAAGAGACAACGATTCGTGGTAGTTCAAGAGGAAAAGTTGAAAATAAAGATACTGATGAATTTGATCCTGATGGAGAGACAGATGTCTTAAGGGCACCGAATGATAATGATGATTTGGATGATGCAGACAAATTTGATCCTGATGGTGAAACAGATGTCTTAAGAGCGCCGGATGATAGCGACAGTTTGGACGGCACAGACAAATTTGACCCTGATGGTGAAACGGATGTCTTAAGA
>JAFUGL010000021.1 GCA_017469405.1 Lachnospiraceae bacterium
AATCCTTTTTATTTGCACGAAAACGATGAACTCACTTCGTTCAGACACATCGTTTTCTGAGCAAATAAATGCGGATTCTCACTTTTGATTTTACACAAATCGGGCAAAATGTTGTTGTATCAGCCTTTTCATATACTTTCCTTTTCACATAAAGAAGTGTGAAGTTATATGAGCAGTACCCGGCACCCACAGCTTAAAACCGCGCATACGCGCAGTTTCAAGCTACAGCAACATTATCGTTTAGTACTATGAAATCGTCCATAACTGACAGGATGAAAGAAAAGCAATATTTTCTCTTACATTTTGATATTTTCTTGCTTATAATATATGATTCAAGGTTTATCATGTATGTAACAGCAATATTTTTCCTATATTTTGCCGTTTTTCTTGCTTATCAGACTTGATTTGATGTTTATTCGGTAAATAACGGCAATATTTGGTCAAGTCCTTTTTTGTGTGTAAATTACCTTTAGGCACTAATCGGCAATATTATTCCTATATTTTATCGCTTTTCTTGCTTTTTAGAATAAATAGATTTTGGCTAACAGAACACAGTAAAATGCCCCGATTTATAGCCATATTCAAGTAACTTCCGGAAGAATAAGCAGATTGTGGCTAACAGAACATGATAAAACACCACAATTTATAGCCATATTCATGTAACTCCTGGAAAAATAAGCGGATTTTGGCTAACAGAACACAAGAAAACGCCCTGATTTATAGCCATATGTTTAAAATCAAAATAAGAAGTATATAAACACGTACTCATCACGCGCAGCGTGTCGGCAGGATATGGGTGTAACTGCCGGTTCATAAACTATATGGGCGCGAAATCATATATAGGTCTTTAGAAGGACCATTTAGAGACGCGTTCACTTAGCGAAATATAATGAAGAAAAAGGGATTTGAAGCTTTTGCATTCATGCAAAAAAGCATCAAATCCCTTTTTTCTGAAAATTATATTGAGGTTAGTGAGCCTGCGTCGATAACGGAGCGAGAGCGTGTCCTTCGAAGACCTGATATATGATGAGCACCCTTAAGGAAACCTACTCCGGCAGTTACACCCTCTATATCCTGCCGACCCTACCCGTATAAACCGGAATTTAGTTGTTCTTCTTGAGGCCCTTAAGTGCGTTGGAAAGCTTGATAGGATTTCCGTATCTTAAGGTTGAATTTCTGAAAATCTTTCCTCCTAAGATGCCTACAAGGATAACCGATGCATAAAGGATAACTGCTGAAAGCACAATCTCCCACATCGCTACGTTACCCATGGCAACTCTTGCAAACATTGCGCTGTAAGAGCTGATTGGAAGGAAGGAACAAACCTTTATGATAATTCCGTCTACATTTGCAAGATTGATAAGTACTACAAAATAAACAATCATGATAATCATCTGTGCAGTACCTGCAGTCTTGTTAAGATCCTCAATCTTGGAAACAAGAGCACCGAGTGCACCGTAAAGGAATGCATAGAGGATAAATCCGCCTATTCCAAATACCGCAAAGGTAATAAGAACATCTGTAGGTATATCAAGGAACATTGCTATTCCACCGCCCCAGAAATCTTTGTTGATCTGATATGAGCCAAGGAGTGACAAACCTATAAGTCCAACCTGGAAGATGGAAGTGATAACGCTTGCAAAAACCTTACCAAATAAAACTGCTGTAGTTGATGTACTGGTTACAAGAATTTCGATAGAACGGTTACTCTTTTCATTGGTAACACTGCTTGCAACCTGCATACCATACATAATGATAAGCATAAATATTACGATAACCAGAATGTAGCAATACCAGTAGTTATTTGTACTGTCCTTACCGAGAATATTTTCATTTGCGGTAATCTGTGTGGTCTCAACCTCTATAAATTCTTCGACATTAAGCCCGTTTTCAATACAGTAATTCATCTTATTTAACATAAGCATATATTCTGAAAACGGTGCCTCCGAATCATCAAACATTGACTTATTGTACACATAATAATTGTATTCCTTTAAAGAAACAATCTCGTAGCCTGCCTCTAAAGAATCATCGCTGTCGTTGATATCTGCCTTCATGGCTTCAACGCTGTCATAAACCTTAAATTCAGATCCGTAAAAATAATCCTGCAGTGCATCAAGGTCTATGAGGTCAACATCGCCGCATATACCATAATGAACTATATCATCCGGATCAATTTCCTTTTCCTCTTCTTCCTCATCGCTGTCCGACTTAAATGAATCGACAACACGCGGAGCAAACATAATACCTGCTGATAAGATGCAAAGCAAAATCGTAGATATAATAAATGATTTTGACTTAAAGTAATTATCCAACTCAAATTTTAATACCGTTAAAAACTTTTTCATTATGCCTGCACCTCCTTGTCATCATTTTTTTCATCCGTGGCTTTTTCCAAACCTTTTTTATTCTTCTTACCTTCAGATTTTTTTCCTTTATCATCTGAATTCTTATCGTTATCCGAAGCATCCTCTTCAGGCTCTTCTTCACCTACGCAGGTTACAAATATATCATTAAGTGAAGGCTCATAATCACCAAAGGATTTTATCTCAATATTTTCCTTCTTAAGAGCCTCCAAGATATCCCAGCTTGTAACATTTTTCTCGCATTCAAATATAACATGATGCTTTGAAACTCTTTCAACCTTAACCATAGCAGAAAGCTTTGAATCAAGGATATCCTTAACCTCTTTTAAGCTGTAGTTGGAGGCAGAAAGTTTCTTTCTTCCCTTTCCGTAATCTGCCTTAACATCATCCAGATGTCCCTTAAGAACAACCTCACCTTTGTTGATGATTGCGATATTTTCGCAGAATTCCTCAACATAGCTCATCTGGTGACTTGAGAAAATTACGATTCTTCCTTCCTCTATAAGTTCGCTTATTACATCCTTAAGTATCTGTGAATTGACAGGGTCAAGTCCCGAAAATGGCTCGTCGAGTATAACTATCTCCGGCTCCCCTACAAGAGTAGCCGCAAGCTGAACCTTCTGCTGATTACCCTTTGATAAGGTATCAAGCTTTCTGTTGGTGTACTCATCAACACCTAGTCTCTTTAACCACTTTTCGGTATTGGCAGAAGCCTCCTTCTTGCCAAGTCCTCTCAGCATACCAAGATAGATAAGCTGTTCCTTAACCACTCTCTTTGGATAAAGCCCTCTTTCCTCCGGCAGATATCCAAATCTTCTTCCATCCGGTTTAAATTTATCTCCGTCAAGAAGTACCTCCCCCGAATCAGCATGAAATACATCCATGATAATTCTGATTGTCGTTGTCTTACCGGCTCCGTTTCTTCCCAGCAAGCCAAGCGCTTTTCCGCTCTCAACATCAAAGCTTACTCCGTGTAGAATTTCTTTTCCTTCAAAGCTCTTCTTAATGTCTTTTACTTCAAGCTTCATATAAATTCTCCTTTCCCTATTATCCCTAATCCCAGAATAATTCATCTAAGGTTTTATCTAAAGCCCTGCATATCGCTATACAGAGATTTATGGTTGGATTGTAATCGCCTTTTTCTATAGAACTGATAGTCTGTCTTGAAACCCCTACGGTCTTTGCAAGATCCTCCTGCGACATATCCTTCATAGTCCGAGCAGCCTTTAATTTCAGATTCTTCATAAGCTACTCATCCTCTCTTTTATTAATCGCAAGCTTTATCACTCCTGCAAACGATACTATAAAAAGCGTTGTTCCACATGCAAAATTCAAGACTCCCAAAGAAAGCTTTCCGTCAACTACCCAGCTTTCACTATTTGAAAATCCGATAATCATATTTGCTACACCTATCAGAAATAATCCGATTATAGTTGACTTCGGATTTTCAACCACTCCGAAATATCCGTCATTGAAGATACAGTAAACAGCAAAAACTATCAAGGCGACAAATGCTGAAATCATAACCGCAACATCCGTATTAATATACTTCATGCTTCCATCATCATTAGCTAAAAGAAGAATCAGCATATTGCATATCAGCATTGTAAAGAAACCTGCCTTATAGCCCTTGCCTCTTACAAGCTGTTGTCTTTCATCATACTCTCCGCGGCCTTTCTTTTTCATCCTGGATGCGGAAAAAATAATCACAAAAAATAAGACAAATAAAAATCCTACTACAAAACCGACTTTAAAATCCATATCTTTTCCCTGCCTTTCATCTATGGAAAAAACCGTTTCAAAAAACATCAAATCCATGTGTTTTGTTCTCTTGATATAGCAATAATAATCCATTGGATGAAATTTGTCAAGTATATTTTACATATTTTTAAATATTTTTTCCTTTTTGCCATAAACACACCATAGAAAGAAAGCGTGTAAAGGGCGTGGGTCTTGTCACACAAGTACGGCAGATACGAAAATCAGGTGGATGTTACAACATTTGACCCGATTTGTATGAAATCAGCAACGAGTACTTGAATTGATTTTGCACGTATGAAACCAATATGTTTGAACGAAGCGAGTTTATTGGTTTTGTGCAAAATCAAGAAAGTACAAGTGCTCTGATTTTACAAATTGTTGGTTAGTTGTAACATCCACCTGATTATCATATCTGCCACATGTGACAAGACTCACGCCCTGTGACACGCTATGCCTTCGGTATCAATAATTCCACCTTATATAAATCACCGTCTACGATTATATTTATCGTTCCGTTTTGGAGTTCAATCAGGCTCTTTGCGATGGATAGTCCGAGTCCGCTGCCTTCGGTGTTACGTGAGCGGTCGCCTCTTGTAAATCTTTCCATAAGCTCTTCACCGGATATATTGAGCTCCTCTTTTGAGATATTTTTCATTGATACGCCCAGCTTATCGCCTTCATCAGTTATATCAATATAAACCCTTGTGTTATCCTGGGCATATTTTTTAATATTTACAAACAGATTATCAAACACCCTGTAAATCTGTCTTCCGTCTGCCATGATGTGAGTATCGGAAGCCTTGTTGCTAACCACAAGCTTAAGTTTCTTTTCTTCAAACTGTTCCTCATACTCACCGTTAAGCTGGGTAAGTATGATACTTAAATCCAGTTTTTCAAGATTTACATCCACATTTCCGGTAGAGGCCTTGGAGGCATCTATCAAATCAATTATAAGCTTCTTCAATCTCTGAGACTGCCTGTTTAAAACCTCCAGATATTCCTTTGCCTTATCGTTGTCTATGTTTTCCTTTTCCAGCAAATCCACATAATTTATTATGGAGGTAAGCGGTGTCTTGATGTCGTGGGATACATTGGTGATAAGCTCTGTCTTCATCATCTCACTCTTCATCTGATTCTCAACTGCCGCCTTGATTCCATCATTTACATGTCCCAAATCCTTGGCATATTCAAGAAATTCTCCATACATGTGCTCGGTGGAAAGCTCATCATCGGTATTTCCCTCTGCCAGACTTTTGGTATAGTTTTTTATCTTGGTAATGTTTATTACCGCATAAGCCGCAAGAACAAGTATCACTATCTTTTCTATGATGAGTAGTCCAAAGGTAAAAGGTGCATTTTCACGCAAGGTAAACAAAAGCTCAACAAAACCTACACCAATAAGTATCAGCAGATATTTCCAATATAAATTCAAATGCTTCCACATATAGGTGATTCCGCTGCCAAGCCATTTGAAAACTCTTTTAATCATTTTGATAAGCAGACTTGCCAGCTTATAGGTAATTGTATTTTTGAAAAAGCTCCAACCCTCGCACTTAAGCCTTGCCGCAGTAGTCATTACCAGATAAGCTGCAAAGAAGCTTGTAAGAACTGCACATACAACCGCAATCACCGACTCTATACTTCCGTAGTAAGCATTTGAAAGATTTTCTACGCCAAATGCAAACGTAACAAGGAGTATAATAAACATCAAATCATAAGGCAGCTTGTCAAATATTCCAAGCTTTAACTCGTCGGTTATCTCATAGGTGCCGTCCTCATTTTCTCTTTTTACTCTCCTGTGTCCTGCCGTTATTATAAGAAAGGCAAAGCTTATAAACATAATGATTGCTGAAATCACACACACAGGAATCGCAAAAGTATTTACATCATCTATATATCTAAGCTCCAGTGAATTATAAAATGCATCGTATGCCGTAAGGTCATCCTTTATATACCAGTTAAGTTCTACCTCAAGTGTCGGGTAAATAAATGCAGCAATATACAAATAATCCTTTTCATTCACATACCAGGTTTCATAATATATTTCCGCATCAGAATATGTATTTCTGATGGAATCCATACAATTCGAAACACTGCTTATGTTTTCGAGCACGTAATAGTAATTCCCGTCCGTAACCATATGTACGCTTGCCATAACGTCCGAATAAATATCCGAATAACCATCGTAGTAATTGTAGATATCCTCCATATCTACATTTTCAAGATATAAACTACCTCCGTCGTTTTCTGCCACAGTCACCGAGTAATCATTATTGATTTCATCATTTTTTTCAATTTTATTTTTTTCTTCAAAATAATAATATCCGTTATTATAATAAAACTTTTCCTCTAAATCATTTATAATATTTGCATCTACAAGACTTATCTCATAGGTCAGTCTGTATATACTTTCAGACTTTTCTTCATATCCGTAATCATACCAGCCAAGATTCACCAAATCCTCTTCCGTACACAGTACATAAGGAGTAGTTGATAATATGCTTTCGCTTGAAACCCTTATTTCCTTTCTATCTTCAAAGGAGTCAACATTAATATTATATTTATCTGTCTGGCTGTACTGATACGAGGAAGGCTCATAGGTAACAAGTTCAGGATAATCCAAATATCCGTCAAGCACTCTGGCATGGAAGGAATAGTTAGTATTCTCCTCCGAAAAATAATTCGCGTCCTTGGAGTAATCATCATAACCCATCAGATACTCCCGATAATATTCTACCGCCCTCCAATTATACTGGTCATATGCAATATTGGTAATTATTGAATTTTTAAAGGTTTCCTTACCTCTTTTTGTAAGGGCGTGCTTGGAATAAAGATTTATGGTGAGCACTGCGCTTGCTGCGCAGATAAGCATCGACATCATAAACAAAGCAATCATAAATGCCTTAAAAAAGCCGCTATTTCTCAATCTTTTCATACATACTTCCTCATATTTTTTATGTGACAGAGCGCATTTTCCCATAATGCGCTTACACTTGTCGCATCAATTAATCCAACTTATATCCCTGTCCCCAGACTACCTTTAGGTATCTTGGATCCGAAGGGTCAATCTCCACCTTTTCCCTCAAATGTCTGATATGTACAGCAACCGTGCCTTCAGCACCAAGAGGTGCATCCTGCCACACTTCCCTGTATATTTCTTTAGGTGAATAAACCACACCTGGATTTTCCATAAAAAGCTTAAGAATCTGGAATTCCGTCGGTGTAAGAGCTATCGGATTACCGTCAACCGTTACACTCTTGGCCTTATCGTCCAGTTCAATTCCCCTTATTATAAGCTTGTCCTGCTTATCATTGATATGACTGCTGCCAAGGGTTATATATCTTCTAAGCTGAGCCTTTACCCTTGCTATAAGCTCAACCGGATTAAATGGTTTAGTCACATAATCATCAGCGCCCACACTAAGACCAAGCACCTTGTCAGTATCCTCACTCTTTGCAGTAAGAAGTATCACAGGGACATTGCTGTTTTTTCTTATGGCATTCATAGCTGCTATACCGTCCATCTCCGGCATCATTATGTCCATAATCACAAGCTGTATATCCTCTTTTTCAACTATCTCAATAGCCTCTTTTCCGTTATACGCACTGAATATATTGTAGCCTTCACTCTCAAGATAAATTGTCAGTGCTTCAACTATATCCTTTTCATCATCACATACCAGTATGTTGTACATTTTATCCTCCTTACCCCTTTTGTCCGTTACACGACATGATATATCAATTAACTTATTTATACAAAAAATATATTTAAAAAGAAAGTAATTAATAATTTAAGAATTTATTAAGGATTGTGTCAATAGACAGGCACCTTGTCACATATATAGGTATAAAAACAGGAAACAACAAAAAGTTACTAAGCAAAGCGTGAGCGCCAGTGAGCTTTGCGTGTAACTATTTTTGTGTTCCCTGTTTTAATATGACAAGGTGTCTGTCCCTGCCCACATAACACTCTAATCACTCATTAAGCTTTTATAAATTTTTTCTCTTCTATCTTTTTTTACAGGAAATGCTTCCCTTATATTTTCCACATCATTATCAATTTCATATATAAGTACTAACTCCCCACTATCACTGCCTTCAATCTCATCAGGTATTACCGTATCTCCGTTTGGATCAACCAACATGGTTCCTCCGCAATAAGTCACTCCGCCTATCTCTCCAATACAGTTTATGCCCGCTATGTAGCATTGGTTTTCTATAGCCCGTGCTACAAGAAGCTTATCCCAATGGCCAATCCTTACTTCGGGCCAGTTTGCAGGAACAATTATAAGTTCCGACTTCTTTGACATCGTCTGAAAGATTTCCGGAAATCTTAAATCATAACATATAGCAGCACTTATATTAAATCCCTTATAGTAAAGATAATCCTGATACTCACCACCGGTAAAAAACCTATCCTCGCCGGAATAACTGAAAGGATGTATATTCGCATAGTCAAACATCATAGGGATATCAAGCTCATCAAAATCATCTTCATTTATCCCACTATCATAGCTTAAACAAGAATTGCTTTTTTCATCTTCTGTGACGCCAAATTCTTCAACCTCATCCGGTCCGACTATAGAATAATGATTTTCACACAATAAGTCATTTGATTTATCATTTATCCTTTTTGTCCAACCAACTCCGATTGCAACCTTATACTCTGTTGCAAGCTTTTTAATCTTCCTGACGGTCTCATAATCCGACTCACCTGTTACATCAGTATTCATTGAAAATCCGGTAAGAGACATCTCCGGCAAAAGCAATAAATCAATTTTTCTTCCTGAAACAGTCTTTAAAACATTTTCCAGCTTATTTAAATTTTCTTCTTTATTTTCCCAGACAATATTCATCTGATATAAAGCTAATTTCATAATAAATTCATCCTTATAAAAAAGCTTACACATTATATCAAAAGCCTGTTGATTTAACAGTTATAGCTTAACCTTCCAACTTCAAAGTTACCCCAGCACATCAAAAAACTTACTTACTTCGTTCCATGCTTTCATGGACTCAGGCATAAGCTTTGCTCCCATTTGAAACACATGAAACATACCCTCATATACAGAAAGCTTGACCTGAACTCCAGCCTCTTTCGCTTTTTCAGCAACCAGTCTTGAGTCATCCAAAAGCATCTCATTGGAACCAACCTGAATAAGCATCGGAGGAAATCCCTCAAAATCCCCATATAACGGAGAAATGTATTTATCGCCCTTATCTGTATCCTCCACATACGGATTATCATATATAAGATTGCTGCTGTCATTTCCAAATACAGGGTCAACATCATAGTTATCTTTATAAGAAGCTCCCGTTGATAAAAGGTCTGTCCACGGTGACATGGCAACTATCGCGCAAGGAAGCTTGCGACCTTTATCTTTTAGTAGATGACACAATGCCATAGCAAGACCTCCTCCGGCAGAATCACCCACGACAACAATCTTATCCTCAGTGTAGCCATTATCCAAAAGCCACTCATATGCGCAAAGAGCATCCTCCAAAGCAGCAGGATGTTTAAATTCCGGGCCAACTCTGTAATCTATCGAGAGTACATCTGCCCCGCAGCTTACTTCTCCGTAAAGGCCTGCCATAGTTCTGTATATATTTTTAAATGCACCTATATATCCACCGCCATGCAGCTGTAAAATTACCTTATCCGACGGTTTATCAAAATGCTCATTTTTATCATTCCATTTGAGGAGCTCCATGGAAAAATTATCCAAGTCAATTCTTTCCTTTGAAAGGTGCTCCGGATATCTGAAATTCTTATCCAGATCGCTATCCGTTCTTTTTTCTTCTCTTAAGTGGGTACGAAGATAATTGCTTTTATTGAACTCTGCTATAAGTGTAATAACCATCTTCGCACGTAAGCTTGTCTCCATAATTTTCTCCTTATCAGATCCTAAACCTCTTTGCGAGCTCGCTCGTGGACTTTTTCTCGCCAAGAAAAACAATAATCATAAATATTATTATCGAAACCACCGTCGAAACTATCGAAAGCATTTTTACCTTATAATTGCCTAGCACTACAAATATACTGCAGATAAGACTCATCAATATACCTATAAGCTGAACCATAAGATACACATGACATTTTTTGAAATTGACCATGGATAAAATAAACACAACCAGATCAAGCACGAGCACCATAATCGGAATTCCAAAATTAATTGACCAACCGTTTCCTCCATAGACCCGGTCTATTATCATTATAAGCGGTATCGCAGCTATAACCTGAACCGCAAGCTTTGAGCGGTGGCTGACATAACGCTGGAAGGAGTAAAAAACTGTAAAGCATATATAAGCAAGACCTGCTCCGGTTACAATCGACCATGGTGTTCCCTTGTAGGTTGCATAGTTTATAAGCACAAGAATTATCTCTGCTATAATGGACAAAAAAATGCAGAGTCTTATAACAAACTTTATCCATTTTCTCTTTTTTACAATATCCGGATAGCTTATGGATTTTGATTTGTACATTCCCATTTTATCGGTTCCCTTCATATCATCAGATAAATCAAGAACATTTTTACAAAGCGGGCAGACAATCGAATCATCCATAATATCTATATTACATTTTCTACATCTATTCATAATAAGCACCATTACTTTCCACAGTTACATTTATTCCATCCTCAACCATATGCCTGAAAAAAGCCCTCTGAACATGAGTTTCAAGTATGGCAGAGCTAAATGTAAATACAAGAGTATCATTGTAAGAAAAAACCGTAGCCTTGATATTTTGTCCCGGCGACATGGATAATACTGCCGTAAATTTCTCTATATAATCCTCGTATCCGGGTGCAACCTTTATAATACCTAAATTAGTCACGGTAGTCGTGTTGGCCTTAGCTGATGCAAGGTAAATGCGCTTCATGACAAAGCTCTTTATAAAAAGCGGAACCGCTCTAAGCCATTTATTTTCTTCATTGGAAACATTGTAGGAAATTATATCCTCAAGGTTTTCTCTGGTTATCTGCTTTCTCAAACTTTCCGCAACCTCATCAAGCACTTCTTTAAATGTATAACTATCCTTTACAGGTCTGAATGTAGCTGAAACAATTGCAAAGAAATTCTTTAAGGTGCCCGAATCAAAGTACGGTCTTAGATTAACGGGAACGCACGCGGAAAACGGCTTTTTACCGGGCTGTGATTTCATACATTCTTTATAAACTGCCCAGGCAAAGGTTCCGATAAGATACTGGTTTATGGTCACTCCGTATTTTTTTGAAACTTCTTTTATCTCTTTGACAGGTATATATCCGTGTATTATGCCCATCTCGGTTTCGGGAAGTTTTTCGCCTTCTATGATAAACGCCTTTTCTTTTTTATATTTTTTCTTCTTACTGCGCTTGTAATTTTTAACATAGCTGTCCTCCCTGTCCAGAGAGGTTTCAGGACTTAAGATATCATGATTGGTTTCCTTAAGCTCCGGATATCTGTCTCTTAGATACTGATAGGTTATCTCCTTTAAAAAGGCAAGGGCTCCGTTACCATCAGTAACAGCATGAAATACCTCAAGATTTATCCTGTTTTTGTAATAGGTTACACGAAACTGATAATCCCTGTTAAGGTGAGGATTGATATATCTGCACGGATAGGTATCCTCCTCGGTAACCTTTGGGGGCATATTGTGATTAGTCTCAAAATAGTACCAGAAAAGTCCCTCCGTCATCTTGGAATTAAACACATCAAAATATGGCAGAACCTTATCCAGTGCCTTTTGCAAAATGTCCGGAACGATATCATATTTCAATGTAACCGATACTCTGTAGACATTGCTCATGCTCTCACTTACTATCATAGGAAAGAGATTTGCCGTATTATCAAGTTTGTCATAACGCTCGTCTTTATTGCTCATTATTTCGCCTTCTATATAATAATACTTTTAGTCTGGTTTTATCTATTTCTAAAACTCCAAATAATTTTTAAAAATCAATTAAATCTACTTATCGGTAAGAGCCATAAGCACTGTACCTGTACCTCTGTAAACATTTACAAGTCCCTCACCTGATACAGCCGAACCGATAAGGCTCTTAGAGGACTTCTCAACTGTAAATGCAAGTGAACCCGACCATGCTATCGCCATATTGCCATCAATCTTAACTTCATCATCCTGAAGATTAAATGCTATAAGCTCCTGCTGCGGAACCGGACTTTCAAGAACTGCTATACCCTGTCCTGCAAGACTTAAATTAAATAAGCCCTCTCCACCAAGTGCGGCAGAGGAAAGATTGCTTCTTGCAACAACTTTGTCCTGAAGATTACTGTCACATGCAAGGAAAAGTCCGTCCTGAAGAACTATCGAACCCCACTGTGATACATCAATCATAATTATGTGCTTATACGTAGGTTCAAGCATAACATAACCCTGTCCTACATATTCAGGTTTAGCAACTGTTTCACCTGTAACGGCTGCACTTACCATCTTGCCAAGAAAGTTTCCTGCCTTGACACCTGAAGTCATTGATACATTTCCAATCATCCACTGCATGGCACCTGCCTGAACCTTGGCAGCAGAATTATTAAGTTCGATAAGCACCTGTCTTTTTCTTACATTCATCTTTGAAGCAAAATACTGAGTAGCAGCAGTCGCAGGAGTTACCGACAAATCCTGCTGATGCTCAAACACCCTAAACTGTCCAAGCTGACTTATACAAGTCATGTTTTTGTTGTCAAATAAATTGTTAATCTGATACATATATTTTCCCCCTTTTATACCTTATAATTATTCATACTTATATTTTTATAGCACTTACTCATCCATTATACACTAATTATCGTAAAAGACAAATAAAAGCGGCAATAATACCGCTTTTACTGTTTTTACCATAGTCATTTCTACCCTTGTTCTGTAGCTGTCGCTATTTTATCCAAAAGCTCGACTATTTCCTCTGTTGTATACTCTTTCTTTTCTCCTTGTGTGAAGATAAGTCTCAGTTCATACAACGTGGACATTTTGATACTTTTCATTTCTTTTTCCGTCATATTGGCAACCTCCATACTTATCCCCTCCTGATGCATTTTTTTTAATTAACCAAAGCTTCTGATGGGACTCGAACCCACGGCCTACGCATTACGAATGCGACGCTCTACCAACTGAGCCACAGAAGCAAATTATTATTTATTAAATTTTATCTTTAAGTGAATTACTAACAATCTCGTACGCTTTTTTATACTTTTCCAAGCGTTCATAATCCTCTTTGGTAGGATGTAAAATACGTTCAGGCTTCATGTTATGAGTCAGGTCTGCTATTTTCACTCTTGCAGAAAGAGGATTTTTAATTACATTATTGATATAATCGAAATAATCCTCACCCTCTGGCTTTGTAAGCGCAACAACCGCATCCGTAATCTCATCTCCAAATATCGGTCTTAAATCTGCCTCTGTCACATCAGTATCCTCAATAGTGTCATGAAGCCATGCAACGATCTTTTCCTTTGTATCATCCACATAAGAAGCAACGGTCCTCGGGTGGTTAATGTACTCAACCCCGCACCGGTCAAACTGTCCTTTGTGTGCCTTAGTAGCAATCTCTTCTGCTTTTTTTAACAATGCCTCATAATCCATAGTGACCTCTTAATTTTCCGATAACCTGCTTAGATATAATAACACATTCCAAAGAAAAATAAAACAGTAAAATAAAAAAGAAAGGACCTAAATCTACTCAGTTCCTTTCTTTTTTAATCATTTTAAAATTATTTGGTTTATAAACTTAATCGATGCGACAGGATTCGAACCTGCGACCTCTGCGTCCCGAACGCAGCGCTCTACCAAGCTGAGCCACGCATCGTTAATTTATTTTTTATTTTTTAAAACCGCCCTTGAATTATTATAGTTCAAGGGCGGCAGATTACATAAATTAATCAGATACGTATGCCATAATTGCAACGTGTCTTGCTCTCTTGATTGCAACTGTCAAAGCTCTCTGATGCTTAGCACAGTTACCGGTAATTCTTCTAGGAAGAATCTTACCTCTCTCTGAGACATACTTTCTTAACTTGTTAACATCCTTATAATCTATTACAGCGTTCTTCTCTGCACAGAATACACAAACCTTTTTTCTTCTTCTCATAGGTCTTCTCTTCATAGGAGCATCTGCGCGATCGCCGCTCTTTTCTGTCTTATTATAAGCCATTTTATTTACCTCCATAATTAATCGTCAATCCCATAGATTGACCTAACACTTTTACTTGAATGGTAAATCGTTTTCTATTCCTTCAGGAATACTCATAAATCCTTCTGCGCTTGCATCAGCCGGTGCAGGTCTGTCAGCTGCCTGATAGTTTCCACCACCGTTTGCATTCTTGCTTTCAGCAAATTCATGATCTTCAACAACTACTTCTGTTGTATATACTTTATTTCCGTCTTTATTGGTATAGCTGCCTGTCTGAATTCTTCCGGTTACTGCAATTTTAGTACCTTGCTTTAAATACTTTTCTGCAAATTCACCATTTTTTCCAAACGCAACACACTGAATAAAGTCTGCAGTCTGATCGTTGCCGGAATCTTTTCTGACAAAACGTCTGTCAACTGCCAATGTATATCTTGCTATAGCTAAAGGCTCTGCGCCCTGTGAATATCTTACTTCAGGATCACGAGTCAAACGACCCATTAAAATTACTTTGTTCATAGGAATTCCCCCTTCTTATCAATCCTACTCTGCGTCTTTTCTAACACAAAGATATCTGATAACAGATTCCATAATACGAACATTAGCTTCAATCTGTGCAGGACTGTCAGCATTTGCATCGAACTGAATAAAGTAATAATAACCTTCCTTCATCTTCTGAATTTCGTAAGCTAATTTCTTCTTACCCCATTCTTCGACGTCTGTAACAGTACCGCCAGCCTTTTCGATAATAGCCTTAGCCTTATCAACGACTTGAGCTCTAGCGTCATCTTCAATCTTTGTACTAACTACTAACGCTAATTCATACTTGTTCATGTTATTGCACCTCCTTATGGTCTAATGGCCAACGGTCTTCTCACCTGCCCCATGCAAAGCAATAGCCGTTAGCAAGGAATATATAAAAAATATATCACGGAGATATATAATATCATATCGAATACAAAATATCAAGGAAATTTTTTCTATTTTAATTAAGAATTATTTTCCGTCTTTAACTAAAAAAATTTCTCTGATTTATAAAAAAATTAATAAAAACTTCATTTTCATTTTATTGACATTATAGCAAAATGTATTTATCATTTTATTATCGGTTTTTATCAGATTTATAAGTTTATTATATAGCTTATTAATTGTAAAATAAAAATAAATACATCAGGAGAAATAATATGGATTTTAATTACCTCAGTACATATATCGAACAACTTCAGGAAGACTTCATCAGAAAAGGGCTCATGTCCGATGAGTTTCTTGATTTTATGAATGAAAACAAACTTCCAATGGATCAGTTTTTTTCGTATTATCGTTGTGCAATAATGGAGATAGAGACCAAATTTAATGTATTAAATGAGCAGTTTTCACTTCGCTATGACAGAAATCCTATCGAAAGTATAAAGACAAGAATCAAGTCTATGGACAGCCTTATCCGTAAAGTACGCGATAAAAATATCCCTCTTAACCTTGAAGCTATAGAGGAAAACATCTATGACATAGCAGGTGTAAGGGTAGTATGTTCATTTATAGACGATATCTATACTCTTGCAGACAGTCTGCTTTCACAGGACGACATCAAGCTGATACGTCGTAAGGACTATATAAAAGAGCCTAAGCCGGGCGGATACAGAAGCCTTCATCTTATAGTTGAGGTTCCTATCTTCCTCCAGGATGAAAAGCGTCCTATGAAGGTCGAAGTTCAGCTTAGAACCATCGCCATGGACTTTTGGGCAAGTTTAGAACATAAACTTCGCTACAAGAAAAATATTCCGGAGAAAGAGCTTAAAGCAATCTCCGAAGAGCTTATCGATTGCGCCAACCAAAGTTCAAGACTTGATGAACGTATGATGGAAATACACAATCATATACTTTCATTGGAAGAAAAATAAGTGTGTAGCGCAGTATGAGCCTTGTCGCATCAAAGATGTGGCAAGGCTCACACTGTGTTACACACTTATTTTTATATCACTAAATTCATGTGTTAAAAATTCTTACCTTGTTTCATTTATTTTCCACCATACCAAGCGATACCTTCATCACGCCATCCTAACTTTTTCAAGTTGTCTCTTTCTGCAACACTGGTGGTGTAATGATGTGAACCTGCTTTTGCATTTGGATTATACAAACGATATAAAGGTGTTCCATCTTTGGCTGTTGAATACCAACCAATACCTTCATACTTCCATCCAACCTTTACAAGGAAATCTCTTTCCGTAGCACTTACCGTATAATGATGGTCTCCGGCATTTGGATTATATAATCTGTAAACAGGTGTATCTGAAGTCTTAGGTGCTTTCCATGCAATTCCTTCATATCTCCAACCATATTTTACAAGGTTATCCTTTTCTTTTTCATTAGAAGTATAAAAATGTTCGCCCGAATTTGGGTTATATAAGCGGTACATAGATACATATGTTACCGACGGAGTAGTTGGTGTTGTAGGTGTTGTAGGTGTTGTAGGTGTTTCATTTGAGCTGTCTTGAGCATCAACATCAACCAACGCATATACAGAAAATCTATCTCCAAGGAATGTAATTGTACCATCATTATTTATTACATAACCTATATTTAAACCTGCAACCTCACCACGAAGGCTATCAACCAGGTCAAGATAATCAACCTTACCCTTATGATATCTGGCTATACGATACTTTGATTTTTTATCTATCGCCTTTTTAGGCTTAATAGTCATTTCTACAGGTACTACTGTTTCAGTAATGCTTGTACTTCCCTGAACTCCTTCTACAGATGCATCAATTGTGAAATCCAAAAATTCCATATTCTCAGCATCCTTACCGGTAGCATCTAAAAGTGAATCAACTGCCGCCTTAGTGTCAGCGTCAAGTGTACCATCTGTATCTATCTCATTTACGGTTACATCAACTGTAAGCTTAGCACCATTTTCAATTGCATCCTTTTGTGCATAAGACATCTCTGACAAAGCATTTGGTTCCGGAACAACTGCGGTTACACCGGTTGCCGTTCCCTTTACACCAAGTTCACTGTTAATTGAATATGTACGAAGATTATAGGTCGCACCTCCAAAAGGCCCACCGTTAGAGTAAACTTTGGTAGCTTCAGGATATGAATCCGGTCCATCAATCTCATCATCAGAGCCCATAATTATAGCTTCATATTGTTTTCCTCCTGTGAGTGACTCATCAGGATATCCTATAATAAGATTACCCATATCACCGTCAAACTGCATGTCACAGTAGAGGTTTACATGCAGGCCCGGCATAACGTTTCCACGTCTGTACTCATTAGCTGCATAGTGTGTTGTTTCTTTAAGGTAAACAGCATACTGATCCAGGAAATCATCATATATTTCCATGAAAGCCTCATATGCTTCATCATTATCAAATTCAAGTAAAGGTTCTTCACTTTCAAATGTGAAATAGTAGTCTTCAACTTCTATACCGTCTCTATTGGTATAAGTATTATCATTACGCTTTGCACGATAGAAGGTTCCTCTCCATTCAATGAGACCGTCACCTTTATCTACAATATCCTCAAATGTCGCTTTCTGGTCAGCAGTAAGTTTGTCTTCCTCAAATTCAAGGAAACGTATCGGATCGTCAACTCCTATTTCTACATAATCACCTTCGGCACCTGAATATCCTGTAATCGCCGTATATGTTGCATCAGCTTTAACGAAATAAGGATAAGTTGAATTACCAAAGATTATACCATTGAGATTACCTGATGAAGATACATACTGAGGCTCTAATTCCAAATCTCCGTACTGACTTGGATATACACCGATATAACCTGTATTTACAACATTAATATTATCTCCTTTTTCAATTGCTCCTTCAGGATTTGTAACATATCCCGGTACCGTTCCGCCTATGGCAGCTGCAGAAAGCTTATCTATAACCTCCTGAACTGTAGCAGCATGAACATAATAAGGATTTCCGTCTATGGCATCGTTATAGACACCATATTTATATGCATCTTCTGACAGGTAGCATCCGGAAAAGCCTGCCTGAGGTGCACCGTCAAGCCAGAGTCCTCCTCCTAAATCTTCGTCTTCATCAGGTGCAAAATCAATCCATTCTTCATCATCCAAGCTATCTTCCTGTCTTTCTTCGCCTTCATACCAGTAATTGGTTTCAGTAAATTCTACAGCTATTGAAAACCATATTTGTCTGTTTTCAGCAATGGATACCTTATATCCGTTATCTGTCTCTTCAACAGTAACCATATCATTAATATAATCCTCAGGTAATCCTTCCTGCTCTATTCTGTATCCTGTTATGGTTCTGGTATTGCTCCATCCGTCGCCTATTTCATCATAACTGTTGATATAATATGTTCTCTCAGTAGAATTATATACAACTCTTCTGCCTATTAAGGTTTCCTCATCAGCTTCATCGCTGGTGTAGGCTGATATACGGGGCATATTGGCCTGGATATATATAGCATAATACTCAGGAGCATCTTCTTCATTTCCTGTATCATATATAAGGTAATAATTTCCTGATCTAGGCAAATACAAAGTAAATACGCCATCAGCTGATATATCATTACCCTCGCCATCATCAAAAATTCCTTTTTCGATTTCAAAGCCCTCAACAGGATTTTCATCTTCGTCAATTAAAGAAAATTTATCTATATCTTCAAATCCAATAGGTTCTACATGAGGGGTTCCTTCATCATCTGTAGTTTTGATACCTAAGCTTATAAATTCACTGTTTTTAATACTTATTCCTTCAAAATGTTTACGAAAACTATCGTCTTCTCCGCCAAATGTGAATGTCTGCTGAGGATCATTCCATGCCCATCCTATTACAAGACCGTCACCTACTTCTTCTTCATAAGATCCATCATCATTCAAACCACGGAATTCGATATACTCATCCCATTCATCAGGTTTATAATCAGGCTCTTCATTAAACGGATCTTCCTCACGAATTGTAACCTTGAAATATAAATTAGCACTTACATCTTCATTAATTGTTACCTTATAGCCTTTATTATTGTTTCCGGTCGAATCGAGCGGTTCAAGCGCAGCAAAATCTTCGGTAACGTCTTCGTCTTCTTCATATATACCGCAATCTGTTATAGTACGCTTCCAGGTAACTACATCTTCATCATCTTTTTCATCATATGTAAGGATATAAAATTCTCTGTTACCTTCATAAGCTTCATCCAAATAATCTATACCACTACCGATAAGATTATCGGCGCTTACTGTAGGAGCACTGTATATACCCACTCCCGGAAATGAAGCATTAACAGCAACGCTATATTCACCATATCTTATGGTATAGTTACCGGGAACTTCAATACGAACAGTAAAGAAACCTTCCACAGGACCGTTTTCACCCAAAAACGGCATAATGCTTGCAGAACCATCAGTAATCTGATTTTCCCCATCATAAATTGCCGGTACTGCAGTAGATGCCAAAGGTGTTCTTACATCTCCGTTTTTCATAGCTAAAGCAACTATATTATCGTTTTTTATAGGTACTCCAAATTCAGCATCAAATCCAAAAGCATCTTCAAACGATTTCAAATTGCCATCTTCATCCCAATCTGACCAGCCGATTACAAGACCGGTTTCAGGTTCTTCAGCTCTTGCACTTACACCCATAAATAGCGACATGATCATCGCAAACACAAGCGTTAAGGCAAAGCTTTTTTTCAAACTTTTCTTATTCACTTTTTTCTACCTCCTTGCACATTTTTGTCTGTACGGCAAAATATATTAGTACCAATCCTATAACAACACAAATATATTACGCCCCTTTAAGCACTAATTATTTTGCTTATACATTGTATATATTACCTTTTTTCATTACACTTTGTCAACATAGATAAATTGTTTTTAAAATGCCATTAATTTGCAATTTTTAGTTTATAGTCAACTAATGTCCAGGCGATTTTTCATTACCCTGCAAGCACAACAAGAATCGATACAATCAAGGCTGTAATCAATATAATCAGAATATCAATTATTATAACTCCCATTACCTTTTTTATTCCTGATTGTTTTTCAAGCCATTTAATCTTATTTTGCCAATTCAAATAATTGCATGAGAATAAAAAGACTATAAAAAGAGCAAGAGCAAAACCTATTCTGTTTGCATTTAATTCAAAAGCTTTATTATCACTTATATAGTTATCAAGTTTGTACGTTATTGTACAATATAATAAAAATGCATATATGAAAACAGCCACCAGCATATGAAGTGGATTTTTACTTCTGAATCCGGGAAGAGCATATGCTTTAATATTTGATTTGGCATCATGTGAATTACTTATATTGTCATTTCGTGAATCATATATGTCCTTATCTTTTTTTATCACATTTAATTTATCAATTATAAATTTTCTTAATTCATCCACATTTTGAAATCTGTCATCAGGGCTTAATTTCGTAGCTTTATCAACCAACTCAGTTAATCTATCTGATTTTATTTCACATCTATCAATTATATATTTTACAGTTGCACCAAGTCCGTAGATGTCCGTTCTGGCATCGCTTTCGCCAAATCCAAACTGTTCCGGCGCCGCAAATCCTGCCGTTCCCATGATAACAGTATCCTTACTTTTGATTCCGGTATAGTTCCTTGAAATGTTAAAATCTATCAAATACGTTTTTCCGATATCACTTAAAATAATATTATCCGGTTTAATATCCCTATGTATGACCGGCGGA
Source organism: Lachnospiraceae bacterium (assembly GCA_017469405.1). GTDB lineage: Bacteria > Bacillota > Clostridia > Lachnospirales > Lachnospiraceae > Coprococcus_C. The sequence goes on from JAFUGL010000021.1 coordinate 20,922, forward strand.
TTGAGATTATGCAGCTTTTCCAATATATCAGTAAGTTTGATAATAATACTGACAAGTTTTTCTTCGGTCACGTCATTTTTCTCAATATATTCCGTCAAAGTGACTCCCTTTATATATTCTTCTATTATAACCAGGCTATCCTCTTTATCTGAATTCTCTCTATCCGAGTTTTCTCTATCCGAATTCAAATGATATATCTCATATATCTGCGGAACACCGTTTATATTCATATTTTTTAATGTCACATATATGTTTTCATCAAACCTTTTAAGCTGCTTTAAAATATATTTTCTTTTATTTAGTTTATCCAAGACAATATATGAACTGCACTGATCGGTTAGATTTTCCATATACTCATATGTATTGGAAATGTAATCATCCAACCATAAATCCGGCAGATTATTATCTGTATTTTCGTAATTTTCAGACATAGTTTAATCCTTTATATCTATTTAAAAATCTTGCTTTTTTTATATCTATAGGATATGATTTGATTATAACACTACGGAGGAGTTACAGCAATGAAAGATGTTAATAACAAAAAGACTGTAGAGCTTCTTGAAATTTTAAATCAGGCTGAAAATTCAGAAGCCTTAAAAAAATATTTAGAAGATACCAGTGATTACAAATCGCTTAATTTTACTGATTATTTTAATGAGCTTTTATCTAAAAAGGGAATTAATAAATCTGATATGGTAACCCGCTCCGGCATAGAAAGAACATATCTTTATCATATACTTAGCGGCGACAGGGTTCCGGGTAGAGATAATGCCCTGCGCCTTTGTATAGGTGCAGGGCTTAAACTCGAAGAAACCATGCGCTGTCTTGAGCTTTTATCAGCGGGTATTCTTTATGCAAAAAACAAGCGCGATTCCATAATCATTTATTCAATTAATCGCGGATTATCCGTCGATGAAACCAACTCTCTTCTTTATGAGCATGATGAACTTCCACTAAAGTAAACTCAATTTTTTATTTTGTTGAAAAACTTATCGGTTCTGAGGTTTCTATTGTATCATAATTTTCATTTAATATTTTAAATACCAATTCTATATCATCGACGCTTGTAATATTATTGTCCTCAAGGTCGCTTGACATAATCGTTATCTCATCTATAGCTTTTTTACCGTCATATACGTCTGCCGAGAAAAAAGGAGTAACCATAAATCCGTTTATCGACATATCATCGCACTGAACTATAACATTTTGTCCGCTTGTGTTTTCTATATAAAGTAAAACTCCTGCTCCCCAGAAGGATTTCTCATCAACATATTTTCCGACAATCCTTATACCATTGCTGTTAAACAGCTCCTGTCCTGCATCATTTGGAGTAGTGTCGATTTCATTTATTGCAGAAGTTTCTATCGTTACACAATCAAAATCCTCTATAGTCATATATGTATCCGGATCAAAGGTATGAAAATAAATTTCCACCTTTCCAACATTATCTATACCGGCTGCCTCAAGTTCGGAGCTTGAAAGATACATCATTTCATTAGATTTTTTTCCTGCGGCAACTGTCGAAGAAAATAAATCAAAAATCATATAATCATTTACAATAAGCGCTGTACAACTAAGACCAATCGACTTATCCGAATCATTTTCTATCAAAAGATTGATTCCGTCACCCCATATCTTATCCGTCTTATATTCGGTAGCGGTAACCTTAAGTCCGTCCTTTTCAAAAAGAAGCTGTTCCTCTATCGTTACCTTTTTCGATGTCTGTCCGGTTTTATCTGAAGCTTCTTCATTATTATCAGAATCATTATTATCTTTCACATCCGATGTATCACCTGCCACTATATCCTTTTTTCCTGAATCTTCTTTATCCTTTTTTCCTGCCGATGCTATGGCACCTAACACAATAATCACTATCAGTACGACAAGCCATGTTTTTTTCTTCTTTTTTCTCATTATAAAAATCCCTCTCTTTCGATATATTTTTATAATAATACATCGAAAGAAAGGGATTTTGGTGTACTGTGTGTACACAAATTTATGTTCATAAATTATTATTTATCATTCTCCACACGCTTCTTTTTTTCTTTAATCATTAAAATCAACCTTGAAGCTACATATAAAATACAACCAATTTCAGCAATTTGTATCAATATATAACCTGCCGGTGCATAATTATAATAGTAAGATGAACTACCATTCTTTTCAGCATCTAACCATCTTGAAAAAAGAGTCGACACATAAATATGAACAAATTCACACAACAGTATTCCTGTTAGTAGCAACCATACAAAAAATGATTTTGTTTCTTTTCTTTTTGATTTAATATCTAAAATCATCATCACAAAAATCGCAATATAACCAAGCCACATCAAAGGTGCTAAAATATATGAAGCCAACTTATATACCTTTGTTATTTTATTAGCCAAAAAAGAAATCCTTGCCTGATTAAATCTTTCAATACGATTCTGATTTATATATATTTCATTTACATTCATCTGTGACATATATTCATCTTCTTTGACTCCGTATATTCCCAGAAAGTTCTCCCATGTAACTACATCATTAACACCGGTTCCTAAAGGAATACTATATTCCTGCATATCACAATAATAATATTTTCTGATATTCTTCCATACAGTTGTTGATATTTTAAAGCTTTCAAAGAAATCATCAATTTTAAGTGCTCTAGCCTGCGAGCTCAAATAAAGTCCTTCCCTTTCTTCTATTCTTCCATCCTTAAAAGCCTCTTGCAACTCATTATGAATTTGATGAAACAATTCATTGGTTTCAACAGCCATATCATCATAGTATCCTGCATAAGACACACCATCTCGCAATGCCCACTGACCGATATCTCCGGGAAGTTCATTTTCCTCACCTGCTGCCCAACGATCCCATAAATAAACAACTCCATCCTGTACAGACGAAAGTGTCTTACTTTCTCTAAATGCTATATCAAGCTGTTTTCTGGAAATCCAAACATCGTCAGACTGCTCACCGGCATCTATATGATGCAAATCTGACAAAACATCAGCAAAATATGTTCCGGTTCTATCATTCGTCGTAAAGATGCCATAATTTTTATAATTCATATAAGCTATAAATATGTTTGTGCATATACATAAAAATAATTGTAAAAGTATCGCGCAAATAACAATGATACTTCTTTTATTGCCTTTTTCTTTTCTTTGTATTATTGCAATTATAATAATTATTAAACCTGAAACAAGCGTAAACGGCAAAATCCAAAATGAATCTTCACGAAGAATCCAAAAATAAGAAAAATAAACAGCTGTGATTATGCTCCAAAAAATTAGATTTTTATAATTATCATTCTTATTAATTGTCCACAAATATATACCTATAATACCACTGACATAACCCAGTACCGTCCATGGAACAATGGCATTTCTGTAAATACCCATTCCAAATATATGTGAAAATGAAACAGGGCAAAAAAGCATAAACGCAAAAACAAACGATAAAACATAATAATTCTTTACAAAAGGTTTTATCGAGTATGTAAAAAGTAAGCAACTAAATACAATAAATAAACAAAAAAGTATATTATATGGAATATTAAGAACATTTGACAAAAAGAGAAAAACAGAAAAACCTATTCCTTTCGACAACGTCACACAATTGTATGCACCTAGCCATTTTCCTTCAGACATATTAATAGCATATTTAACCAAAAGACCATGATCATAATAATATTGAGGAGTAACGGCATATGGAGAATTTGAAGAGATAAACAACCTAAACACTATTGCTAAAATCGAAAAAATCACGAAAAATCTAATTTCTTTGTTATTCTTTTTCATTACATATTGCCTCCAACACCGAAATTCAATTACAAAGCAAACTAATTATAGCGTTATATATGTGAAAAGTCAAAACAATAAGCAGTATCAAACCCCAATTCTGCTTGAAAACCTGCTTTATCCCATCCTGCGCAATCATCACTATAAGTCCAACACCTATAACAAAAACCGATATAATAAATACAAGCAACAGCTTGTTGCCAATCCCAAGTATATTCAGTCTTTTCAGTGTTTGATTTTTCTCTTTTCGTTTGTCGTTCATACAAAATCCCTTTTATCATTTCTTATTTTTTAACGCATCATAATAAGCCTTATACCTGTAAGCAGTTCGAACACTTATATTATTTATTTTTGCATTTTCAACAATCGTCATTCCTTTTTCATGAAGAATAGCAAAGTCATTATACGAAGCCATCCACTTATCATTATGTTTTTTTCTACCACTCATTTTTCGGTTTTTTAATTCTTCTATCTCAAGTTTTAACTGTTTATTTTCTTTCTCCAGTTCTTTTATCTTAAGAATTGCATCTTCGTAAGTTTCAATTTTCATCATGGTTTCAACCTCTTTTAGTTGGCTGTCATCTCTGCCATTTTTTTTACTTCTTCTATTGGGAGTTTTGTTGCTCTGGAAATTTCCTCGTATGAATTTTTACCAATATCCAAAAAGGCTTTTGCTATTTCCTTAGCTCTTGCTTCAGCCGCTTTCCTTTTCATTTCTTCAGTAGCTCTACACATATTAACCGTCTCCTTTTCTTCATCAAACTTTAAATCCGAACCGGTAACATCTCTTATAAGTTCTGCTGTTTCTCTATCAATACTTTCATATACTTTATCATTTTCTAACACATTTTGCAATGTAACATCATCATTTGAATACTTTATATATTTTAACACTTTAGCTAAAGAGGATTTAAACTTGTCAAATTCACAATCATTAATATTATATGGTGAAATAAGATTAATTTTATAATTAGGAACATATTTTAATATATTAATATCTTTTGTCTCCATCATGGAATGTAAATCTTTCGGTCCATCCCATTCATCAGCTGACCAAAATACAACTATTGTGATTACAGGGACAAGCTTATCATCCTTATAAAACCCACTAAGAAACTCTCCACTCGTAATGCCTTTATTGTGTGATTTATCTCTTCTATGTTTTTTTGCATTAAATAAAACCTGTTTAGTATACTGTTCTGCATCATACAACATATCTTTAACCGGCATAGCATAATGAATTTCAGATTGATTTTCTATACCTAAAATCAGATAATTCACCTTATTATCCGTCATGGTGCATGCACCTTTTAATATATCTCGATATTTCTGAATTATATCTGATGTATTATTTCTTTCACCATATGGAAATACAATTTCAGATGTATCCATTTCATGTAAATCATCCGGTTTAATAATTTGTTCTCCATTATAAATGTAATAATTGATAATATCTGCAAATCTCTTATTATCGCTTAAATACTCATGTGTTCTTGCATCTACCTTTCCCATAAATATCACATCCCTTTTATTTATTTGCCACATTGATATTGTCAGTATTATATCAATCATTCTTTAGTTTGTCAATATCATTCTGTCACTATCTATTGAGTAGGGACGATGAAAACGCACCCTACTCGTGTGCGAGCCGCCGGTCAGCTTTAGCTAACATATTCCTTTCAGTGGCCTGTGCATAATAAAAAAATGCTCCGCATTTTTGCGAAGCATTTACTATAAATCATTTATTCCTAATTTCTCCTGCTGCTGTTTACAATCATAATAAGTCTTAACAACTGAAGTATAGTCGAGAACAGTGCTGCCACATAAGTAAGTGCCGCGGCCATAAGAACCTTTTTAGAACCTGAAAGTTCTTCACCGGCAAGCATGTTGCTTTGATCAAGTATCTTGATTGCCCTGTGGGATGCGTCAAACTCAACAGGAAGTGTAATAAGCTGGAAAAATACAACTGCTACGAACATCCATACGCCAACCTGCGCGAGTCCGAAAGAACCCATAGCAAGTCCTGCTATAAGGATAGGCCATGAAAGCTTTGAACCGATATTGGCAATCGGAACTGAAAGTGATCTTAATTTAAGTGGTCCGTATCCTACCTGGTGCTGTATAGCATGTCCGCATTCATGTGCTGCAACACCGATTGCTGCAACAGAAGTCTGGTTATATACACTGTCAGAAAGTCTTAAAACCTTTTCACTCGGCGAGTAATGGTCTGTTAGATTACCGCTTATTCGTTCAATACGCACATCATATATGCCTGCACCATGAAGTATGGTCTCTGCTGCCTGCTGGGAAGTAATCCCACGACTGTTTCTGACCGTGCTGTACTTTTTAAATCTTGCATTGACATTCCACGATGCAATCATACTTATGACCGCACCAATGATTACCAAAATATACGTAAAATCCATATACATTTTTGTTCACCTCATACTGTTATAATATTGATTTAAAGTATATTGTACAGTATTTAACCAAATCTTTCAATTTAAAAATCTTTCAACTCACCTGTAATCCATCGACACATCCATAAAGCTTCTTTTTCCTTCGATGTAATCTGCATAAGCAAGCTCAGGGTCTTTACCGTGAAACACCTGACATATACCACACATATCACAGTCTGCGATACATGGATACATCTCTTTTATACATTGTGCTCTCTCTTTCGGTGTTGAATTTTCTATCTCCGGTGGCCTCATATCAAATCTCCTTTTGCATTATTAATGCACCATACCGGTATTGCTTTTGTAGTTCATATTTAAATCCCTAAGCTCTACCTCTCCGTTTATATAAGGCTCATAAAATGCATCTATGCTTCCGCCACCTAAGTTATCACAGCCATTGCAAAAATCACAGGCTCCGCCACAGCCGTTCAAACCCTCCTGAACAATTTTCATTCGTTCTTCTTTAGTAGTATCCTTAATTAAAAGACTCTTCATTTTATCACCCCGCTATATCCTGTATATTATCACATCATCCATAAAAATCATAGAAATGTGACCTACATTTTTTCATCTCACCGAACTACTCCTGCTGGGTTAATTCATCATAATATCTTACAAGATCCTTTCGATTATCTTTGGTGTATGAAATTGCTGTACGAGGATGCTGGTTAAGTATACCTGTCAAAAGGTACTGCATATCATATCCCCAAACTACACCCGATTCGCGAAGCGGTATCATATATTTTTCTATAAATTTTATAACAGGATAGATAGAATATTTAGGATTTTTAAGACATCCTATAAGATTTTCTATCGAGCAGTTACCTGCTCCACGTCCCATTCCGTTATATGTTCCATCCAAAAAGTCCACGCCGTCTCCACAGGCTTCAAGTGTGTTAGCAAATGCAAGCTGCTGATTGTTATGTGCATGCATTCCTATCTGCTTATTGTATTTCTCACCGTATTCAAGATATAAATCCGCAATACGTGCTATCTGCTCCGGATAAAGGGCGCCAAAGCTATCTACAATATATATAACATCTACAGATGATTTTCCAAGCATCTCAAGTGCTACCTTTACATCAGACTCCTGAGCAGTCGAAATAGCCATTATGTTACAGCTTACCTCGTAGCCCTTCTTTTTGGCATCCTCAATTATATCGATTGCACCCGGCATCTGATGTACATATGTAGCTACACGAACCAGATCTACAGGGCTGTTGGCTCTGTCTTTTATATCGGTCTTGTAGTCACATCTACCTACATCCGCCATTACTGCAAGCTTTATCTTCTTTTCGCTGTTTTCTCCTATTACGCGAAGAATATCCTCATCATCACAGAACTTCCATGTTCCGAATTCATCTGTTGAAAATATCTCTTTAGACGCCTTATAGCCAAGCTCCATATAGTCAACACCTGCTTTGATATTGGTCTCATAAAGTGCCTTTACAAATTCATCTGTAAAATAAAAATTATTAACAAGTCCGCCATCACGAAGTGTTGCGTCAAGAACACGAATGCTCTCCCTTACGCCCATAAATTCCGATAACTTTTTTTCTTTCATATTATTAACCTTTCATATTCGATTTATTTCACTTTAAATTGATAAAGTCTACAAAAGATAAAATAACATTAATCTGATTTAATTGCAAGCAATATTGTCTATAACCGTTTTTTATTAAACACAATTATTCCTGCCACAAAAAATACCACGCTTACAATCAATGTAACTATAACCGCCACAGTATAATCCGAAATCTTGGAGGCTCCTGTTGTAAGGCTGTATCCTGTAGTCAGCATAGTTTCCATATATTTATCAACCTTCGGTATCATACTGATAAGATATATCGCAAAGACCACTCCGCCTGTTCCAAGCAGCACACCGCTTCCGTTTTTTAAAATTGTCGAAGAAAGCACCATAATCATAATGACCCATATACCGAAAAACCACCAGCAAAACGAGGAAAAAAGCAGATTATCAGCTATCGAATTGTCCCAGTAAAAATCATTATATACATAGGTTATTCCAAAACACATCCAAAAGCATACAGTCCAAAGCAAAACCAAAACAACGGTTTTAGCTATTACCACGTTGTGCCTTTTTAGTCCCTTTGTTAGTGATAAAACCAAGGTTCCGGATTGATATTCCTTTGTAAATATACTGCTTTCCAACAGTACAAATGCTATAAGTCCCATAGGAATATTTTTGAAAAACTGCTCCCAGGACATAAGGGCATCAACTGTTATTTTTCCTACCTGTATGCCGCTTTCAGCCAGACTATCGGACATTTTTTCAAAAAGCCACGGAGTAAGCTTGGCTATCGCAGGGTTCATTATTCCAAATATTATAAATATTATTCCGAGAACCAGCACCTTATTGCTGCGAAGCTGATCCATTATTTCTTTTTTGGTAAATGCATATAGAGATTTCATCAGCCGACCACCTCCAAAAACAGATTTTCAAGAGAAGGTTCAAGCCTCTCAACCTTTATAACCGGAAGTTTTTTCTCCGATATATATCCAAGCACTTTATATAAGCTTATGTCCGCTTCCTTAAATGTAAGCACCCTACCGGACATATTGTCTGCTCTCTTAAGTTCTTCAAATTCCTTAAGCAGTACTTTAATTGCTTCGTCATTTTCTGCTTCAATTATATATTCATCCGAACGGTATTTACCTTTTATATCATCAAGCTTTCCGGAAAGCTTGATACTTCCTCCGTCCAAAAATGCAATATCCGTACATATACGCTCTACATCAGCAAGGATATGTGTGGAAAAAAGCACGGTGGTTCTGTCCTTTACCGAAAGAAGTATATCAAGTATTTCCTTTCTTCCCAAAGGATCAAGCGCAGAGGTCGGTTCATCACAGATTAAAAGCTTCGGCTCGCCCAAAAGTGCCTGTGCTATACCAAGCCTTTGCTTCATACCTCTTGAATACCCCTTTATGCGGTGCTTTTCCTTATCAAGTCCGACAGCACTTAAGAGCTCGTTACTTCTTTCTTTTATAGTCTTCTTATCAAGACCTGTTATCTCTCCGCAGAAGTTAAGGTATTCTCTCGCATTCATAAACGAATAAAATTCAGGTACATCCGGAAGATAGCCTATATATTTATTGGTTTTTGTCTGACCGTAAACAACAGTTTCGTCAGCAACCTGTATCTTTCCCTCATCTGCTTTGATAAGGCCTAAGATATGCTTCATAGTTGTAGTCTTACCGGCTCCGTTTTTGCCAATAAAGCCAAATATACTATGCTCCGGTACCTTAAGTGTAACACCCTTAAGTACCTCCTTATCGCCAAACCTTTTATGAAGATTTTCAATACTTAATACTTCCAAATTATTCGTCCTCCTTACCAAGAACAAAATAAAGTATAGGTCCTATAAATTCCATGCCTATTATCGTAACAATTACCCAAAGCAGACGACTTCCTCTTTTATAATTCTCATGTGTAAAGATATGATGCAGTGTTACTACAAGTAAAATTATCTCAACGATTACAAGCGGTATTATAAACGGTAAATATTCTCTTATTTTATCCATATATTTTCTCCTCCATTCCATAGGTTTCAACACAGTAACCCTTATGTCCGCAGCAGCTGCAGGTAAGCTTTCTAAGTCTTGGCGTATGTGATGCAAAAAAGCCTTCGACATGCTTTGCCTTAAATACATTATGACATTCCGGACATATGTAGGCAACCTTATCAAAATAATACTTACTGAACCAAAATGCTCCGACCATTACTACAGGCACAAATACCAAAAAAGGTATCCAAATTCCCTTTACAATCCAAAGTGCTATAAGCCCCACCTCAACCAAATCAAGAGGTATGCCAACGACCATCATCATTTTGTGCAGCTTACGAAGCTTCTTTCTGTTCTCCATAATGTATGCTATGTCGCCGATGGATTCAACCGAATATTTATCAAGCCCCTTAAGCTCCTTTTTTATCTGTTCAACCTTGTCTAACATCTCCTGTTTTTCCGAAAGCTCATCACGTAACACCTTTTCCTGTTCTTCAAGCAAAACAGATATTACATTTTCAGTATTATCCTCCGCCAAAAGTTCACCTATTCCTTTAATCGGAATTCCGACATCACGAAGGAAGCAGATAATCTTAAGCTTTTTTAAATCCTCTTCCGAATAAAGTCTTCTTTTCCCCTCACTTAATTCACTCGGAACAAGTATCCCTCTTGAATCATAATACTGAACGGTTCTTACAGTAACATTACAGAGCTTAGCCATCTCTCCGGTTGTGTATTTTGACACAGCAATTCACCTCCTATGAGTCGGATATTACAATATTACGCTACGTAACAAGCAAGTCTTTTTTGAAAAAATCTATTATTTTTTTTAATTTTTATCTATTTATAATCAGAAAAGTTGTCACAACAATCGTCACACGATTATTATGACAACTTATTATTAATCTAAAATCCTAAGAAGAAAATAAAGGCATTAACCAAAATTATTGTGTCTCAGATTCAATGAAATTGATCTCAAGTTCTCTTTCACCTATGGATTCCGAAAGAATTCCCTCAATAACTTCCTTGGTCTGCTCATCTGCCTTATCCATAAGTTCATATACCTGAACCTTACCTGCTACATCCTCCTCCGCAGCCGATATAGCTTCCTTTACATCATACTTATCACTCCAGTTAAACAGTGAATGCATCTCATCATAAAACTCTATAGAGTCATTATATACCTGCACAGAAAGAATCTTTGCATGCGGTATATTTACAATAACCTTATCTTTGGTTACCTCAATCTCCATCTCTGCCAAATCCACGCCGGCCTTTACACTTGCACTGTAAATCATATTAAATCCTGTCTGAGTGATAAATGGAATTTTTCCCTCTGAATATACTATAAGTCCGGTATATTCCAGTTCCGCAGTAGCAAGCTCACTTATGTTTTCAAGCTTTGCACTGACAAAGGCTGTATCGATATCTGCTTTCTTTGGTGAATGAAGCTTAGCGGAAATGTTATAGGTAATTATTACAGCTATTACAAGTATAAGCAGCATCCATGCTTTATTGACGGTATTTTTCATTTTCTCTGAGCTGTTATTTTTCTTGAACTTTTTTTCAAGCTCTTCTATCAACTCTTTTTTGTCTTTATCTGTCATACCTTATTTCTCCCATTTTTTAATATTATTATATCTTTCTTACCATAAATCAAAAGATTTATCTACACTGTTTAAACATACTTTTATTATTATAACACATGGCATAAGCTATGGTAAACATAAATAAAAAGCTATGGCAACATTTTCATCAATGTCTGCCACAGCTTTCATATTTTTTAACTGATAATCAGTTTTCTAATAACTGATTGTTCCCGTTACCGGTTCGTTGTACAAAGGAGAACCTGTTTCTACAAGCTGATATCTGTTTCCGTAATAGCTGTCGCTCCAGCCATTTTCAGCATAATATATTTCTCCTGTTTCAGTATCATATATACGCTCTCTTCCAAGAGTAGCATCACTGTACTGCTGTGATTGTATATCATAGGAATTATTTCTTGCTTCCCAGGAAGACATAATCATATCACTCATTACATTTGCCTGATAACTTAAGTAATTTGCTGTAGACTGTATCTGTCTTTGCATTGCAGCTCTGTCATCCCAATACTGATCAGAAAATGTAAGTGATGCAAACATCTGCCCAAGTACACCCTCCCAATTGGTATACTCCTCTTCCGGTGCGGTCATAATAACTGTTCCGTCAGCAAGGTCCATAGATCCATCCGCAAGTACCGGATTAACAGATACCGGTGCATCAACAACTCCGGATGTAAATACACCTTCGACATTAACTCCACCCATAACACATGTTGCCTGAAGTATGTCTCCGCCCCATCCGTTATCTCCAAGATTGTCTATCACATTAAAATTTGTATATCCAAAATAATCTCCACTGTTTTCAAACAGGGATTGTACCGATGCAGTAGGACTAAAATACCAATATTCTCCATAATCTATACCAAATATATTAATGGTATATTGCCTCCACCACTGCCATTCATCATAGGAAGGATATGACGTAACAGCGGTACAAAAATAAAATCTTCTTCCCGGTGAATTAGGATCATATGCAATAAGTTCGTAACCGATAACATCTATATTTTTTACCGATACCTCCCAGCCTGACGGAACATCTAATGTCATATATCCTTCAGGCGTAGTATAGCTTACCCAATTAATAGATGCATTTTCTGTAGGCGTAACTTTAACATCTGCATCAGCATTTTTTTCATCTTCTGTGGTACTTTCCGTGTCCGCTTCTGTCGTAGGTACCCCTGTTATAAGCTGTCCCCCTTCTGTCGTATCTAAAGGATTGCTTTCAGTGTTGCTTGAGGTACCCTCTTCTATTTTTTTGCTTTCTCCACAGCCTGCCATGGCTAAAGACATACTCACCGCAAGCAAAATTCCGATAATTCTTTTCTTCATATATAAAAAGCCTCCAATCTTAAGTATTACTATTAACCAGAAAGTAAATCAAGTATAACATTTTAACAATAAAGAAAAACTGTTTTACCATATCTGTCATTGACATTTTTGGTAAAACAGCAAATCTTTCAAAAATAATTCATTATATTTTTCATCATTTCTGAACATCAGTCAACTTTGTAAAAAATTTATTTAACTCAATTATAGGTATCGGACGGGAATATTTATATCCCTGCAGATAGGACGCAGACATATTTATACATCTCTTCTCGTCACCGTCATTTTCAATACCCTCATAAAGTACGGAGTAATTAAGCTCGGAAAACATACCTGCAAGACTCTTAACCATTTTCTCCGAACGTTCATCCGAATCGCTGGCAAGTACAAGCGATCTGTCAAACTTAATAATGTCAAACGGAAGCTCCATGATACGCTCCATATTGGAGTATCCTGTTCCGAAATCATCGAGGTAAAGCTTGATTCCTCTGTCCCTAAGCTCTTCAATCTTATTTTTCATCAAGAGGAAATCACTGTCATTTCTTGACTCTGTTATTTCAACAGCAATCTTTTCATTTGGAATACTGCTTTCTTCGATTATCTTATCTATATCACTTGTAAATTCTTCATCACGAAGCTCCATAACGGATACATTTACCGAGATACGATTTACATCATATCCCTCATCCATAAGATATTTAATCTCATCACAGGTCTTCTTAAGTATAATCTCTGTAAGCACATGGATGAAGCCATGCTCCTCGGCTATCGGTATAAACTGATCCGGAAAAACCATACCTATATCCGGAAGCTTAAGTCTCATAAGTGCCTCAGCCGTGTCATAACGACCGGTTTCTATATTAAATACAGGCTGGCAGTAGGCCAAAACCCTTGTATCATTTAAATCATGCTTTTTATAAATATCCGTAAGCTCTTCAAGTATGTATTCATATTTGTTAAATTCATCCACATCATCTATACCGACGATATATACGGAATTAAGCTCCATCTTTCTATGAATATTGGATATAAAGCTTACATATTCATTTTTCCTGCTTATTTCTTCAATTGATTCACCAATTATAACCTTATAATCCATCTGAAATTTATCATACTCTATATGGAACTGGTTAAGTATTTTATTTAAGCGGTTTTCATGGTCAGGGTTTAGATTTTTTGGTGCAACCAAAATTACATGTCCGTTACTGATCTGAAATAAGACAGACATTTTAAAGAACTCACTGGCAAATCTTCGTATTGTACTCTGCAAATCCGAAGGCAGCACTTTACCTTCAGCATCATAATCCGGCAGATAAAGACTCATAAAAAGGAAATCCTTTTTCTTACGGTAGTTGTATTTTATAAGATCCTGCATAGCCATCACATTTACAGCTCCGCTTTCTATGTCATACGAAGTCGAATGGATCAGATAAAACATACCGATTACAGGAAATAAAAATGTAGCTACCGTAAATGAAGACTGTCCGTGTCTGCCCTGTGCAAAAAGGACTAAAAAGGATACAATCATAGTTCCGTAAAAACCGTTCATTATCTTTTTATATATTCTGTCCCTGTACGCAATCATCAGATACGATATCTCAACTACAAAGGCTATATAGCCAAACATAAAGATATTTATACCTGATACGGAAGTACCATTTACATTCAATCTGAAGCCTGTACCCGTTATCGTCGTAACAATATCAGTTATAATAACGGTAAGATAAATCAAGGATGCAATTATCATAATCGGAACTCTTCTATGGGTTTCCAGATGCTGAATCTCAACGATATAAACAATAAACAGGAGTAAAATCGAAAACAGAACTGCATGATAAATAACTCTTACAACATATACAGCTGTATAATTACCATCATCGACATTTGTATATAAAACATGGTGAATCATGTCGCACATAGAAGCGGCAACAAGATAAAATATCATATTAAGAAAAAGAGTGAAATTTTTTGTCTTATTAACATAGGAGGTGGCAACCAAAATAATCATAACCATAGATATGGCTATGACTATGATATCTCCCACAGGAGAATAATTGTCAAAATATAACTGTTGTCCCATCCTGTTTCCTCCATGAATCCTTATCTTTTCGATATCTGATTCCAAATGTGACATATACTCGGAATCAAAGCGCCATTCCTTTGGCTTTTTGTCTATTATATTATAACTAAAAAGCGTTAATTACGCAAACATTTTATGTAAATCAAATTATCTTTTTTATTTATAACTTTGTTCTACTGTTTGCTCTTTGATAAAAGCCATGCCATTATGTGAATAGCCTGCTGAAACTCTCCTTTTTCTATCATGGATTCTATCTCTTCTGCGGTGTATTTTCTAACATTCAAAAATTCCGTATCATCCAGATTCTGTCCTGAAACCTTGCGGCAGTTTTTTGCCTCAAAAACGTAGGCATAATTATCTGCTATGGTTGCATTGGACGGAACGGTTATAAGGTGTCTCCATTCATCGGATACATAACCGGTTTCCTCTTGCAGCTCTCTCTTTGCAGCCTCAAGCGCATCCTCCGCTACCGCCTTATCATTTGCTCCGTATTCCTTTCCATCCGTACGCTCTATACCACCGGCTGAAAACTCAGTGGTGACCCGCTTTATGCCATAGCGAAATTGTCTGACACAGATATATTTACCCTCCTCATCAGAGGCTACTATTACCACGTAATTTCGTCTGCTGTAGGTATAATACGGCTCAAATTCCGTACCATCCGGAAAGCGAAAGGCCGAACGCCTGAAATCAATCCACTCATCCTTTATGATGTGTTCGGTTTTTATCTCTTCCCATATAAGATTTTCATCTTCATTATTGTTTTTATTCTGATAATTTATACCGGTATCCATATTAAATAATCTCCTACAAACTAATTAAATACTATCTTGCCCTTCTGTCATGTGCCTTGTAATAATCCGATTTATCCTTATACATCTTTGATTCCGCACTTACAATCAGAGTATTTATATCCACATCTTTAGCATCATGAAATTCAAAGCCCACAGCTGCATGATAACCCTGCTCTGATACTTGTGCCCTCATTTCATTTATTTTATCTTCGACCTCTGTTTTTGGCGAATCAAGAACAAATGCCACATATTCATCTCCACCAACGCGATAAGAATCCTTTTTGCCAAACTGTTTTTTTACAACATCAGCTATGTACTGAAGCATCTCGTCACCGGCCTTATGGCCCTTTGTATTGTTAAGCTCATGAAGTCCGTTGACATCAATGTATATACAGCCGATAGATTTCTTATAGATAGATGGATAAGTTTCAAGTCTCCATTCATAGCAGTTTCTGTTGTTGAGACCTGTAAGCTGGTCAGTTTCACTCATGATGTGCAGTTTATTTTCAAGGACATATCCTCTTATCTTCGCCCTGTAAACTACCGATTCGGAAAATACAGCTAAGATACCGAATATTATCGCATCGGTTATATCAACAGATAAAATCGAACCGGTCTTGGTCTGACATGCCATTATAATAAAAACTATTATATAAAATATAAGACTTGCAGCCATACGTATTGGTCTGTCAACAAATATAAGAGGCACAAAAATAAGCATAACCATAAAGGTTACTGTCTGCTGGTCAGGTCTTGTTAAGGTTGCAATGGCAATTCCGTATATCAAAAATACCGATATAGCCATATAAACCGATACATATGTAAGTACAGGTATTTTTTTAGATAATAGTGCAATTACAATCTGTATAATTGAAAAAATAACACCAAAGATATAAACAGGCTTTGAGCCTGAAAATCCATCCAGAAAAAAAGAAAGCAACAGCATTATACTGATAAGGATTGAAGCTCCGGTTGCAAAAACAAGCGCAGTAATTCTATTGGACGCTTCAAGCCTGTCCTTAATGCTGTGATAGCTTTCTCTGTCTGTATCTCCGTAAAAGGCATACTCTTTTATCTTTTGCCACATAAAATATCCTCCTTGATAAAACAAATACAAAAAGTTGTAAAAGATATTTTATCATAAAAATATTTTATTGGATAGTCCTTTTATTATAAATTATGTCAACCACGAGCAATTCGTACTCTCTCCCATCTGCTAAAAAAAATCTACCTAGTCATAAATCATACTATGTCATTCAGAGTTTTACCTATATCTCCGTCTATGCATATGGCTCGTTCTTTAATTATCTCCGGTGCGAACGCCTCTCCGTAATTGATGCAGGCATAAACCGCATTGGAATTTGCCGCTGTCATCTGCCAGAACGGATACTTGATTATAACCGGTGTATTGGCTCCGACTCCAAGCTCTAGATAGAGCACATGCATATCCTCGTGTCTTCTTAAGAAGTCCGAATAACGGGATGAAGCAAGCTTCCAGCCCTCATCCTCAACAAATGTATCATCTGCACGAAGATTCATGGTAACGTCACTTCTGTCATCAGGACATTTAGGTATAAGTTCCGTAGGGATTCTCATGGAAAGCTTACCATCTTCAGGTACTTGGAACACACCATTTTCATCCTTTACAAAGCCCTGTGACTCCATCGCCTTCATAACCCATTCTTCATTGTCATAGGTTTTTTTAAGCTTGGGATTAACACTCTGGAAAAGGCCGTAATCTCCCTGCGTATAAAATAATCTCCTCTTATCAAAACCTGCCCTCTGAAATTGGTGGTCAACGTTAGTAGTTATGACAAAATAATCTTTCTTTGGTGCAACCACCGGTTCATCTTTTTTTTCGATAACCGAATCAGCAGCCACCCTTCCGTCAACTAAATCATAAAGCATATCATATACCGGCTTCGGTGCTTTATTATAACGATTTATATAAATATTTCTTGCCCAATATGCCCATGACACCTCAGGTTCAAGGTCCATCACATAAAATCCTCCTGAATACATATCATGGAAACCATATTCTTTTTCAAAATCAAAAAAATATTTTTTAAACCTCTCACCGCTATAGGTAAATCCCGCTGATGTGGAAAGTCCTGCTCCCGCACCGATTATAATCGCATCTGCCGTTTCTATCTCCTTTTTTAATCTCTTTATATTATCCTCACGTGAGCCTGTCTCACTTATTATCCTGTAGCTCATAGCTCTCATCCCCCTCTGTATAGTTTCTCTGTATCCGTCACTTTTTTTAAGAAAGTAATCCTTCGTAATAGAATTTGTCTTCATCTTTAAAAACATTAAATATCACCCTTTCCATACTGCCCTCATGCTCCGACAGCCATTTTGTCACCGTATCAACCGCAATTTCCGCAGCACGCTCATTTGGAAAATGAAATACTCCTGTAGAGATACAACAAAATGCTACGCTTTTTAATCCATTTTCAAGGCACATATCAAGCGTATTCTTGTAACAGTCAGATAAATCCTTCTCAAGCTCCTTTGTAAGTCTTCCCATCACTATCGGTCCAACTATATGTATAACCTTTTTCGCTGGAAGATTATAACCATCCGTAAGCATCGGAACCGCTGTCGGCTGTTCATATTCCATACCATACTTTAATCTTAGGTTATTCATCTTTTCATTGCACTCTGCTCTCATCTGAATTCCTCCAAATGTATGTATGCAGTTATCTATACAGGTGTGACAAGGTTGAAAACAGCCAAGCATCTGACTGTTCGCAGCATTAACAATTGCATCCACTGATAGCCTTGTTATATCTCCCTGCCATATCGAAATCATATCCGCATAATTTTTATCGCTTCCGTACTCTTCAGATACGGTCTTTATATCTTTAATTTCGACTATGCCTTTTTCAATGATAGCTTCCTTAAGATACTCATCCTGTATCGCAAGTGTCTCATCGTCCATCTTCCTCGGCTTACGTATATTCATAAGAGAACGCAAAATCCTCTTTTTCTCATTTATATTGTTCGAAACCTTTAAGTCCCTGTACTCGCCTGAATCTTCCTTGAACTTATCTACAAGGTAATTTAGTCTTTCTTCCTGAGTCTTAAGTTTTGTCATATTATCCTCTCCCTATTCTTACAACTATCTTACCATTAACAGCACCCTTATCCTGTGCGGTTATGGCATCCTTAATATTATCAAATTCAAAAACCTTTCCATATATAGGAACTATCTTCTTATTATAAAAAAATTTAAACATGTCATCAACCACTTCCTGTGTAGGATAGTTTGAGAAAAATCCTGTAAGATAAACACCGTTTGGAATATCCTTTATAGGATCAAATCCATCAAGTGCATACACTCCGCCAAGTATGCCTGTCTGGCAGACTATACCGCCTTTATTCACAGCAGTCATAGTATCCTTGAGATACTTTGGACCAACAAGATCAAGAGCCTTTGTAACGCCTTTTATCCTGCCGGTCAATTTACCATCATCCAAAAAGACTTCATCCGCTTCTTTAATAAGTACAAATTTATCTTCTCTATGAGTTGTGGCAATCACACGCGCGCCAAGTGCCATTGCTATCTGTATGGCAGCATATCCAAGCGCACAGGTTGCACCGCGAATAAGTAATGTATCCTCTGCCCTAAGATTAAGGCATTCAAAAAGAGAGCCCCATGCCGTAAAATATGTCTCAGATATAGCAGCAAGCTCCTCCCAGTTAAGTTCACTTTCTATCTTAAATACATGATGTGCAGGAAGTAAAACATACTCTGCATAGCTTCCGTTAAAGCTTCTTCCCATACCACCCATCATAGCTATAACCTTATCGCCTTTAGTTAATGTCGTATCGGATGCATCCTCTATTACTCCCACACACTCGATACCGGGTATAACAGGCTTTTGTATGTAATCAGCATTTATCTCATTTAATCTGAGTATCTGTTCAGAATGATTCATTCCAAATGCCTTGACCTTTACAAGCACCCAACCGGATTTAACATTAGGTATCGGAAGCTCTGAAATTTCAATATTTTCTGCAGGTGTTATTTTATCTATTGATATTGCTTTCATTTTTTTATCCATATATTTCAAACCTCACATTATATTTTAATTCACTATTTCTATCATTTTTTATACTAATTCAAAAAGCTCTCCATTTTCATCTGCCCAGCAACCCGGATCATCTGCATAAAAATCTCCATTTGTTCCTTTTGCAACAGCAGGGCAGCCTCTACACCATGCAAGAAGCTTGCACCTGGAACATTTACTGAATTTCTCATACTCTCGATAAGCCTCCATGCTTGTAATCCACACATCTGCAAGTCTATCCTCTAATGCATTTCCCACCTTGCTTTCAGCGACTCTTCGACATGCGTAAATATCACCGGTAGGAAGTATGGTAATGTGGCAGTTTCCACAGTTACAGCCTCCGTATATCATACCTTTATCTGTATCGTCAGGTATGGTAAACTCACCTGTCTCGTATTCATACAGAGTCCACAGATGATCCTTTTTATTAAAGAACGTATCGCATCCCTCTGCCTCATACTCTTTGAATTTCTTATCACATATAGAAAGGAGTTCTCTATATTCCAATGCTGTCATACCAGAATCAAGTTCACCGCCGCTTGGCACGTATCTTGAAAATGCAAATATTTTTACACCTGCTTTTACTACCTCGTCGATAATCCCCGGTACTTCCATGCGATTATCCTTTGATACAGTAGTCATAATAACACTCTTAATTCCTGCACGATTTATGCATCCGATTTTCTCCAAGGTGCAGTCATATGAACCGGGCTTTCTAAACCAGTCGTGTGTTTCACGAAGTCCGTCTAAAGATAACTGATACTTTTCACAGCCATACCATTTAAGTTCTCTGCACACATTATCCGTTAGATGAAACGGATTACCAAGTATCGTAAATGTAATCTCATTTTCATGTAAAAGCTCAAGCAATCTCCAAAAATCCGGATGTAAAATCGGATCTCCGCCCGTTATATAAAAGTAAGGACTGCGGCCATACACCTCGCAAAAATCAAGACAGTTATAAAATGTATCTTCAATCTGCTCCCACGTCATTGATTTAAGACAGGTATACTCTCCCGATGAATAAATATAACAATGCTTGCATCTTTGATCGCATTCATCCGTAATATGCCATTGAAACGAAAAGTAAGGTTTCATAATTTAATCCTCCATATAAAACCATAAAACAAATCTTTTATTTATATCAAAATAAGCCTACACTTATAATAATCTTTTATAATTCCTCCGACAAAAGCCGGAGGAATTAAGTTTTTTGAACAATAAAACAACGTACTTTTACTGACCTTATTTGTCACTTGCTCCGCAAGCTGTTCCACATGCTGCCTTCTTATCGCCTGCTCCGCAAGCGGTTCCGCATGCCGCCTTTTTATCGCTTGCTCCACATGCGGTTCCGCATGCTGATGTTGCAGCGCCTTTAGACCATCCTGCAATGTTTGCTAATGCCATACCCTTTTACCTCCTGTTATTATTCAGAAAACTTATTAAATGTGTTTTTCTGTATAATTTATTTTACACGTAAAAAAAGCGCATACAAGTACGCACTTTTTTGTAAGTATGGAATTTCTTTTTTTTCACGCCAGAGTAAAATTTTTGTCGGAAAATGAATAAAGAGATAGGGGAATCCCTGAACTTGTGATAAAGTGTTAGTTGGCATAAAAAAAACACACACAAGGAGGAGTTCCCCATGGAAGAGATTATACAATATTTTGCCGAGGT
>JAFUGL010000135.1 GCA_017469405.1 Lachnospiraceae bacterium
ATGATAAAACACCACAATTTATAGCCATATTCAAGTAACTTCCGGAAGAATAAGCAGATTGTGGCTAACAGAACATGATAAAACACCACAATTTATAGCCATATTCATGTAACTCCTGGAAAAATAAGCAGATTGTGGCTAACAGAACACAAGAAAACGCCCTGATTTATAGCCATATGTTTAAAATCAAAATAAGAAGTATATAAACACGTACTCATCACGCGCAGCGTGTCGGCAGGATATGGGTTTAGCTGCCGGTTCATAAACTATATGGGTGCGAAATCATATATAGGTCTTTAGAAGGACCATTTAGAGACGCGTTCACTTAGCGAAATATAATGAGAAAATAGGGATTTGAAGCTTTTGCATTCATGCAAAAAAAGCGTCAGATCCCTATTTTTGAAATTATATTGAGGTTAGTGAGCCTGCGTCTAAACTCTCACGAGAGCGTGTCCTTCGAAGACCTGATATATGATAAGCACCCTTAAGGAAACTTACTCCGGCAGTTACACCCTCTATATCCTGCCGACCCTACCCGTATAAACCGGAATTTAAGTATTTTTTTGTTGCATTGGGTATAAGATAAAACTATAATGATGTTATGGGTTATAGGTGCAGACTATAATACATGAAAGAAAAAACGAATTATTCAAGGATAGTTATCTATGATATATTAAGCAAAGGAAAGATATTGCATTTGTATTATAGAGTTGTCCGATGCACCAGTTTAATTTAAGAAGAAATGAGGAAAAAGTTATGACATTGGTACAATTAAAGTATGCAATTACCGTTGCGGGAGAAAATTCATTAAATGATGCGGCAAAGAAGCTTTTCATCTCACAGCCGAGCTTGTCGGCAGCGATACATTCGCTTGAGGAAGAGATTGGAATTGAGCTGTTTATAAGATCAAAGACAGGTATCAAGGTTACTCCTGAAGGGCTTGAATTTATAGGTTATGCAAGACAGGTTGTTGAACAGTATGATCTTTTGGATTCAAAGTACATTTCAAAGTCGGATGTGAAAAAGAAGTTCAGCGTGTCTATGCAGCATTATACATTTGCGGTTGAAACCTTTTTGAAACTGGTTGAGCAGTTCGGTCTTGATGAGTATGAATTTGAGGTAAATGAAACCAAGACACATGAGATTCTTGAAAATGTAAGAAATTATAAGAGTGAAATCGGTGTGCTCTATCTCAATGACTTTAATCAGACCATTCTTATGAGACTTTTTGATGAATACGGACTGGAATTTCATGATTTATTTGAGTGCAGCATATGTGTATATATGAGCAAGTCTAATCCGCTTTCCAAAAAGAAACTTATTACGCTTGAGGATTTGGAGGATTATCCTTGTCTTGCATTTCAGCAGGGAGAACATAATTCCTTCTACTATGCGGAGGAGGTTCTTAGTACATATAAATATAAGAGACTTATCCGTGCGAACGACAGGGCGACGATGCTCAATCTTATGGTAGGCTTAAACGGCTATACACTTTGTTCGGGTATCATCTGCGAGGAGTTAAACGGAGAAAATTACTGTGCGGTTAAGCTTAAGTCGGATGAAAAGATGAGGATAGGATATATAACAAGAAAAAATGCAAATATTAGTGAGATTGGCAGGAAATATATCGAGGAATTAGCCAAGTACAAGGATAAGGTAATGGACTAGTGCAGCCATCTCCAAATAAATCGACTATATAACTTGCCTAAATTGACATCTGCTTCGTTGCTCTCACTCGACGTAGCTACGGCTACGACTCGTTCGAGACGCTTTGCAGAATGACAATTTATGCGTCGTTAATAGTCGAAGTATTTGAAAACGGATGCACTAGTACGGTTTACATCCAAGGAAATATGTTGGAATTGTGTGACTTATATATAAGAAAATATGTAGGTGAAGTTAAAAGAATTTAAAGAGAGTTAATAATGATTTATTCAGGAGGTAAAAATGGGTAGGAGCATAGATACTAAGTGTCTTCACTTGGAGGAAGACGAGGGCTTATTTGAAAATTACGGAGCGATCAGCTTTCCCATATATCAGACAGCAACTTATGCTCATCCGGGTGTAGGAAGAAGCACCGGATATGACTATAGCAGGCTTCAGAATCCGACCAAAAATCATCTTGAGAAGGTGGTTGCAGCGTTGGAAAACGGAACTGATGCAGTGGCACTTTCATCAGGTATGGCGGCTATAGCTCTTATGATGGAGCTATTTAAACCCGGGGATCACATCATTATTGACTCGGATCTTTATGGCGGAAGCATAAGACTTTTTGATAATATTTCCATTAAAAACGGTATCAGTATTACAAGGATAGACTGTTATAAAGATGATATTGAAAGCTATATAAATGAACATACAAAAGCAATTTATATTGAAACTCCAACCAACCCGATGATGAATGTCACCGATATAGAAAAAACCGCAAAAATTGCGAAAGAACATGGCGCATTGCTTGTAGTGGATAATACATTTTTAACTCCGTATCTTCAAAATCCACTCGATCTTGGTGCGGATATTGTCTTGCATAGCGGTACGAAATATCTCGGAGGACACAATGATACGCTGGCAGGCTTTATCGTTACAAAGGATGAGGAGCTCGGAGAAAGATTTAAGTTCTTGTTAAAGACTATCGGATGCGGTATAGCACCTTTTGATGCATGGCTTATCCTAAGAGGTATTAAGACTCTGGGTATACGTATGGAGCGTGCGGAGAAAAATGCCAAAGCTTTGGCAGAGTGGATGCTTAATGAGGAAAGTATAACAAAGGTAATTTATCCGGGACTTAAGGAACATCCGGGATATGAGATAATGAAAAAGCAAAGCAGGGGCTTTGGTGCTATGATTACATTTCAGGTTGAGAGTAAGGAATTTGCGCTTTCCATACTCGAAAAGGTCAGGATGATAAAGTATGCGGAAAGCCTTGGTGGTGTTGACACTCTGATTACTTATCCGACAACTCAGACACATGCGGATGTACCTAAAGAGATAAGAGAGAAAAATGGTATAACAGAAGCTACACTCCGTCTATCAGTAGGTATAGAGGACGTAGAGGATCTTATAAGCGAGCTTTCTGCCGTGTTTGAAGATATTAAAAAAGAAAGATAAAATAATTTGCCGGTTTTATAGCTTATATTAGAATAAAAAGATATATGCGACAGTAAGAATTAAATTACGGAGGAGAGATATGTCTGAAAGAAATCTTGATTTTGATAAAGTATATAACAGGAAAAATACCAAGTCTTTGAAATATGATTTTGCCAAGATAAGAAATAAGCCTGAGGATGTGCTGCCGCTTTGGGTGGCAGATATGGATTTTAAGGTTTCAAGCTATGTTGAGGATGCTTTGGTAGAACTTGCAAAGCACGGAATATTTGGATACAGCGAGGTTGAAACTCCATACTTTGAGGCTATAAAGGGCTGGATGAAAAAAAGACATAATTGGGAACCAAATGAGAGGTGGCTTATTAAAACACCAGGAATAGTATTTGCCTTGGCGATGGCCGTTAAGGCATATACTGATAAAGGCGATGGTGTTTTAATTATGCCACCTGTTTATTATCCGTTTTTTGAGGTTATAGAGGACAACGAAAGAATGGTAATAAGCAATGAGCTTGTAATGGGCGAGGATAACAGGTATCATATAGATTTTCTTGACTTTGAGAAAAAAATCGTCAGTGAAAATGTAAAGCTTTTCCTGCTTTGTAATCCACATAATCCGGGAGGCAGAGTATGGACTAAGGAGGAGCTTTTGAGAATCGGAGATATCTGCCTTAAGCATAACGTGATTGTTGTAAGTGATGAGATTCATCAGGACTTCGTATTTGGCGATGCAAAGCATACTGTGTTTGCGGATATCAAAGAGGAATTTTTGGGTATAACCGTAACATGTACTTCGCCGACCAAGACCTTTAATCTTGCGGGAACTCAGATTTCCAATATATTTATAGCTGATGATAAATTAAGGCAAGCCTTTAAGAAACAGGTAGATGCTGCCGGCTACAGTCAGTGCAATGTAATGGGTCTAGTAGCGGGAGAGGCAGCATATCTTTATGGTGAGGAATGGTTTGAGGCTGTCAAGGAATATATATGGGATAATATAAAATTTATACAGGAATATATTGATAAAAACCTAAAGGGTGTAACCATGACCAACCAGGAGGGTACTTATCTGGTCTGGCTTGATTTTAAGGGGACGGGTATCCCGGCAGATGAAATTGACAGAAGGATTTTATATGAGGCAAAGCTATGGCTTGATTCCGGTGCTATATTTGGCAAGTCGGGAGAGGGCTATCAGAGAATAAATGCAGCGTGCCCGAGAAGTATTTTAGAGGAAGCGCTTGATAGGATAAGGAGGGTGATTTAGAGAAATTTTGCTTATTTAAAGCTTCGGATAACATGTTGAAAAAAGGACTTATTATCCGGGTATAAGTTTTACTTATAACAAGCTAGAAAATTAAGCAATAGCGCAGAGTATTGACAAAATAATACAATAGGAATACAATAAATACATAGTAATCCTACTAGGAAAGTAGGAAATACCTAAACGATGCTTTTGAAAAAACTAAAAAATCTAAAAAACAGATGCTTTTGAAAAAATAATTTAGTAAATGAAAGGGGAAATAATTTATGAGTAAGATCAAGGAAAGCGCATTAGAGTTAATAGGAGGAACTCCTATACTTAAGTTAAACGGATATTCTAAGAAACAGGGAATAACCGGTGCAACTATTTTAGCAAAGCTGGAGTATCTTAATCCGGCCGGTTCAGTTAAGGATAGAATTGCATTGGCTATGATAGAAGAAGCAGAAAAAAGCGGAGAGCTTAAGCCGGGGGCTACCATTATCGAGCCTACCAGCGGAAACACAGGTATAGGTTTAGCAGCAGTTGCAGCTGCCAAGGGTTACAAGGCGGTTCTTACTCTTCCTGACACCATGAGTGTTGAGAGAAGAAACCTGCTTAAGGCTTACGGTGCTGAGTTAGTACTCACTGAGGGTGCTAAGGGTATGAAGGGTGCCATAGCTAAGGCTGAGGAGTTAAAGGAAAGCACTCCGGGTGCTATCATCCTTGGACAGTTTGTAAATCCTGCTAACCCTGCAATTCATAAGGCTACTACAGGTCCTGAAATCTGGGAGCAGACTGACGGAAAGGTAGATATCTTTGTAGCAGGTGTAGGTACCGGTGGAACTATCACAGGTGTAGGCGAGTATCTTAAGGAGCAGAATCCTGATGTTAAGGTTGTTGCTGTTGAGCCTGCAGGAAGCCCTGTGCTTTCAACAGGTACACCTGGTGCACATAAGATCCAGGGTATTGGTGCAGGATTTGTGCCGGATGTACTTAATACCAAGGTGTATGATGAGATAATTACAATTGAAAATGAAGATGCATTTGCAGAGGGTAAGGCATTTGCAATTAGTGAGGGTATCCTTGTGGGTATCTCCTCAGGTGCTGCCTTAAAGGCTGCTGCTATACTTGCAGCAAGACCTGAAAATGCCGGAAAAACTATAGTTGCATTGCTTCCTGATTCAGGTGACCGTTACTTATCAACACCACTGTTTAACAACAACTAAGAGTAACCAAACTAAGTATTCATAAAACAGGATGCCAGAGGTTAAAGCCTCTGGCATTTCCTTTAAATATTTTAAGGCGCCATGGCCGCTGGTAGGGCATAAGCTTGCAAAGCTGAAGTTGGCGGTTCGAATCCGTCTGGTGCCGTTTATAAAAAAGAAAGCAGGTGAGGTTATATGAGCAATACCTACAAGGATTTACAAAATTCACATCCTTGTTTTGGAGGACATAAGAATAATGTTGGAAGAATTCATCTTCCTGTCAGTCCGGGTTGTAATATAGCCTGTACATTTTGTGATAGACAGATAAATGATGTGGAAGAACGGCCGGGTGTTACCTCAAAGGTGCTTAAGCCTAAGGAGAGTCTTGATATTTTAAAGAAGGCACTTGCCCTTTGTCCGGAGATTACGGTTGCGGGTATAGCCGGACCGGGAGATACTCTTGCAACAGATAATGCACTTGAAACTTTTAGGCTGATTAAGGAAGAATTTCCGGAGCTTATAAAGTGCATGAGTACAAACGGGCTTTTGTTATATGAGAGGGCGGATGACATACTTGAAGTCGGTATAGATTCTCTTACGGTCACCGTAAATGCGGTTGATCCCGAGATTGAAGCAAAGCTCAATAAATACATCATATATCACGGCAAGGTGATAGAAGGTGCAGAGGGAGCAAAGATACTGATAGAAAACCAGCTTAAAGGAATTAAAAAGCTGGCGGATGCGGGAATGACCATAAAGATTAATACGGTGCTTGTTCCGGATATAAACGGAGACCATATCGAAGAGATAGCAAAAACAGTAGCCGAGGCAGGCGCAAGCATTTATAACATAATTCCTCTTATACCTCAGGCAGAGCTTAAAAATGAAAGAGCTCCTGTTTGCAGGGAGATTGATGAAGCAAGAACAAAAGCGTCCCAATATATAGATGTATTCAGACACTGCCAGCACTGTCGTGCCGATGCGGTGGGAGTACCCGGAAAGTCCGAATTCGGTGACCGGATATATCAAAGAAGAATAGCTGTAAAGGAAACATTTTCACATGGATAAATATAAATATCTTGTAGCAGTTGCTTCTTCAGACGAAATAGTTGTTAATACGCATTTCGGTAAAGCGGATACATTTCTAATATATGGGATTTTAGAAGATAATAGCTTTGAGTACATAGAAAGAAGAGCTCTAAAGCCTGTATGTGAAGGTGGCGACCATGATGAGGGAAGGCTTATCGAAAATGCACAAAGCCTGAAGGATTGCGCATATGTACTGGTGAGCCGGATAGGCCCAAGGGCAGTAAATATACTTGAAGCAAACGGTATAACAGCGATGGAGATACCGGATATCATAGATAACGCATTAAATAAGATTATTTCATATGATGAAATTCAAAAGTTGTTTGAATAAATAATATTAAAAAAGTATTCTATAAGATTGCTCTGATAAGTGTATAAAAGATTTTTCATTTTATATACAGGGCATTTATTAAAAATAAAATAAGAATCAGAAAGGACATAAAAAAATGGGAGAAATAAGGCAGATAGCAATATACGGAAAAGGTGGAATAGGAAAGTCAACAACAACGCAAAATCTTACGGCAGGTCTTTGTGAGCATGGTAAGAAAGTTATGGTTGTAGGCTGTGATCCAAAGGCGGACTCAACAAGACTTTTGCTTGGAGGACTCGCTCAAAAGACTGTACTTGATACCATACGTGATGAGGGCGAGGATATCGAGCTTGACAGAATTATGAGAGAGGGCTATGGCGGAACAAAGTGTGTTGAGTCAGGCGGTCCTGAACCGGGTGTAGGCTGTGCAGGTCGAGGAATTATCACTTCGATAAATATGCTTGAAAACCTTGGTGCTTATACAGAGGATTTGGATTATGTATTTTATGACGTTCTCGGTGATGTTGTCTGCGGTGGTTTTGCAATGCCGATAAGAGAAGGCAAGGCAAAGGAGATATACATAGTTGCCAGCGGAGAGATGATGGCGCTTTATGCAGCCAATAATATTGCCAAGGGTATAAAAAGATATGCAAGAACCGGCGGTGTAAGACTTGGCGGAATCATATGTAACAGCCGTAATGTAGACAGAGAGCTTGACCTCCTTCGTGCATTTGCCAAGGAGCTTGGAACCCAGCTTTTATATTTTGTACCGAGAGACAATATAGTTCAAAGAGCGGAGATAAATAAGAAGACAGTTATAGAATATAAGCCTGATTCAGCTCAGGCACAGGAATACAGAAATCTTGCCGAGGCGGTAATTAATAATGAGAATTTTGCAATCCCTACACCTATGACACAGGAAAGACTCGAGGAGATACTTTTTGAGTTCGGACTCATGGAAGATGATTATCAGATATAAAAATTTATAGTGATAAGGAGAAGGTGAATAAAAATGGCAAAGGTTTATGAATCAATTACGGAGCTTGTTGGAAGAACACCTCTTTTGGAGGTTGTTAATTATGAAAAGGAGCATGGTTTAGAAGCTAAGCTTTTGGTGAAGCTTGAGTACTACAATCCTAATCAGAGTGTAAAGGACAGAATTGCACTTTCAATGATAGAGGAGGCTGAAAAGAGCGGAAAGCTAAAGCCCGGATATACAATAATTGAGGCTACCAGCGGAAATACCGGAATAGGTCTTGCGGCGATTGCTGCAGCCAAGGGATATAAATTCAGAGTTTATATACAGGATAATGTAAGTAAGGAAAGATTTCAGGTGCTTAAGGCTTTTGGCGCAGAGGTAATAAAGCTTAGTGAAAATCCTGTTGTTATGGAGGTTCTGGAAAGTACAGGCGGAGACTTCGTTGCAGCTGTAAAGAAGCTTAAGGAGGTTATTCTTGCAGAGGAAACGGATGTATTTTTCACCGACCAGCTTACCAATCCTGCAAATCCGGGAGCTCATGAGGCAACCACAGGACCGGAGATATGGGAGGATACAGATGGTAAGGTTGATATCCTTGTAGCAAATGTCGGAACAGGCGGTACGGTTTCCGGAACAGGAAAGTATCTTAAGGCTAAAAACCCCGATATAAAGGTGGTTGCGATCCAGCCGGGACCAAAGTCACTTCCAAGCGAAGCAGATCCGAATCCGGAGGATATAACCGGAGTTCATCCGTTTGACGGAATACCAAGTGAGAGAATTCCAAAGACCATGGATGTCAATATATATGATGAGAAGTTTGAGGTAGAAACCTATGAGGCTTACCAGGCAGCCAGAGAGGTAGCAAAGTCAGACGGAATCCTTATAGGTACTTCATCGGGAGCAGCTATATACGCAGCAACACAGGTTGCTAAAAGACCGGAAAATAAGGGTAAGACTATAGTTGCTATATTGCCTGACACAGGACTCAGATATCTTACAACAAATCTTTTTAATGTTGAATAAGAACCGGAACTTTAGAGTTCCAAATCAATTTGATACATGATAACAGTTTTATTATATGAATATTTTAGGAGGCTTTATAGATGGCGCTTAATTTAGATAGCTCCAATGTAGCTACAAGAGAAAACAGAATCGGTTCCATAACAGGATATATAGGAAGTCTTTCCGACCTTGCCGAAAAGAGTCAGTGTGGAACCCTTAAGGGCTGTTCAAGATGTTTTTCACAGTCAAGTACATGCTTATCAAGCTGTGCTTTGGGACAGCTTTCAGCTATACGTGATATAGCGATTATCCATCACGGACCGGCAGGCTGTTCAGTTGCAAGTGCAGGTTCTTATTATCTGGATAAGGTTATGGCAAAGAAGCGTGGAGTAACCAACAACACCGTATATGTGGGAACCGATATGAATGAAAATGATACGATATTCGGTTCGGCAGAGGCGTTAAGGGATATTATTATCGAGGTAAATAGAAGATATTCTCCAAAGGCAATATTTGTAACAAGCTCCTGTGCTACGGGAATAATCGGCGAGGATATAGACAGTGTGGTTGATGATGTAAAGGCTGATATTGATGTGCCTATCGTTGCGGTTCATTGCGAAGGTTTTAAGTCCCGTATCTGGGCAACAGGCTTTGATATATCTGACCATGCAGTGCTTAGCTCGATAGTTAAGCCTCCGAAGGAAAAAAGAAATACGATTAATTTCAAGAACTTTTATGAGAGCGCAAGACCTGAGATTATAGAGATGTTCAAGGAGTTTGATTTGGAACCGATATTCTTATACTGTAACTCAACAGTCGAGGAGTTAAGCCATATATCAGAGTCTCTTGCAACGACCTGTATCTGCGGTACACTTGGTAATTATCTCGGAAACGGTCTTGAGGAAAAATACGGAGTTCCATATATAAGAACCATCAATCCTCTCGGAGTGGCAGGCTTTGAGACCTGGTTAAGAGAGATAGGAAGGGTTACGGGACGCTCGGAAAAGGTTGAAAATTACATAGCAAAGCAAAGGGAAATATACATTCCTCAGATAGATGCCATAAAGGAAAAGCTTAAGGGCTTAAGGGCAGTTTTAGGTATGGGTCCCGGTTATACCTTTGAGGTATCAAGAGTATTAAATGAGCTTGGAGTCGAGGTTGTATGGGCACTTGCATGGCATTATGACAAGAAGTATGAAAACGGTGATGTTCCACCTTCCATGAAATATCTTCTTGAAAATGATGTGGATTTTGAGGCAAGCGTAGCCGACCAGCAAAACTATGAGGTTATGAATATCCTCAAAAAATATCAGCCTGATTTGTACCTTTCAAGACATCCGGGTTCAACTGTTTGGGCAATTAAAAATGGTACACCTGCAGTTTATGTTGCGGATGAGTATATGATTTTCGGATACAAGCATACATTAGAGTTTGCACAGTCTATACTGGACAGCATCAATAACAGAAGCTTCGAGAAGAATCTCGCAAGGAGAGTTAAGCTTCCATATACAGACTGGTGGTATCAGCAAAATGTAGATAAATTCTTAGAGGAGGCCGGTAAATAATGGCAAAACTATTGGATAAACAAAGATATAAATGTGCACTCGGTGCGATGCAGACAGTTCAGGCCATTGACAGAGCGATACCTATCCTTCATTCAGGTCCCGGCTGTGCTCAAAAGCTTTCCGATTCCATAGGAAGTTCAGGATATTTTTCACCAAACATTTTCCCTTGTACGAGTATTAACGAAAAGGACGTAGTGTTTGGTGGAGTAAAGAAGCTTGATACAACAATTGAAAATGCTCTTAAGGTAATAGATGCAGATTTGTTTGTGGTACTTACCGGATGTATACCTGAGATAGTGGGAGACGATACCGGTGAGGTTGTAAGCCGCTATCAGGAGGATGGTAAGCCTGTGGTTTATGCATCCACAGCAGGTTTTAAGGGCAATAATTACAAAGGTCACGAGCAGGTTATAGATGCTATCATAGATCAGTTCCTTGAAAAATCAGAGGAAAAAGAAAAAGGTCTTGTTAATATCTGGGCAGATGTACCTTATCAAGATTTATTCTGGCTTGGCAATATTAAGGAGCTTGAAAAGCTTATTGCCGAGATAGGATTAACTCCAAATACGATATTTGGATATAAAAACGGTATTGATAATATAAGGAAAATACCTAAAGCCGAGTTCAATCTTCTGGTATCACCATGGGTTTCTCTTACCAATGTAAAGAAGATGGAAAGAAAGCTTGGCATACCATACCTTCACTATCCGACACTTCCGATTGGTGCATACGAAACAAGCAAGTTTTTAAGAACGGTTGGAGAGTTTGCAGGTGTTGATAAGGATAAGGTTGAAGCGGTAATAAACGAGCATGAGAATTACTATTATTATCTTATAGAAAGATATGCGGATTTGTTCCTTGAAACCAGAGTTATGGCAAAGCAGTTTTCCGTTGTTGCGGATGCTCAGTATGCACTCGGTATAACCAAGTTTTTGGTAAATGATCTTGGACTTTTCCCTGCAAAGCAGTTCGTGGTGGATGATACACCTAAGCAGTACAGGGATAAGATAAAGGAAGAGTTTGAAAACTTAAACTACGGTATCAAGGCCGAGGTAAGCTTTGAAACCGATGGTTACAAGATACATAATGAGATAAGAGAACATGATTATCACGGATATCCTCTTATACTCGGAAGCTATTATGAAAAAGAGGTAACCGGAGAATTAGACGGACATTATCTCAATATATCCTGGCCTGTACAGGATAAGGTTGTACTGGATGATTTCTATGTAGGATATACAGGCGGAATCAGACTTATCGAGGATATATATTCGGTTGCGGTTCAGAGATTTAATTAAGACTTTATATTAAGTAGCGGATTAGAGATTAAATTAAGGTTAACTATGCCGGTTATTTGCAGACTTTTATATTTGCGAGTGACCGGCTGGTGGCTTTTCTTTTAGTAAAGTCAGGAGATAGATATGAGTTATAAAATAGCGGTTGCAACATCGGATGAAATAAATGTCGATGAAACCTTCGGTCAGGCAAAGAGATTTATAATCTATGAAGCCGATGGTAAGACCTATAAGAAAATTGAAGAACGTGATGTGGAAGACGGTTCTGATGCTGATAATAAAGCCTCAGAGTCTGTTCAGGAAGGCTGTGAATTAAGTGCAGGCTGTGATCCTAAACCGGAGAGCTGTGAGGCAGGTGCCGGCTGCGGTTCGGGAACCGGCTGTGGCGGCGGAGGCGGCTGCGGAGGAAACGGAGAGGTTTCCTATAAGATTTTTTCCTTGTTTGACTGCCGTGCCGTCGTATGTAAAAAGATAGGTGTGTCGGCTCAAAAGCAATTTGAGAAAAAGGCAATTTCTTATTTTGACGTTTCCTGTTCTATCGAAGAAGCGCTGGATAAGATAACATTTTACTATAACAGGATAGATAATCATGTGTCACTCAGAAACAAAACTGATTAACCATATCGGAATAATATGATATACTTTTATATAGTCATAAGGTCAACATGCTTTTCCTGCAAGCAGGAACGCATTTTGACTTTTGATACTTATGTCATATTATTATAAAAGTATATCAGGGAGGTAGTATATGAGAATTACAACAAAAGGAAGAAATGCTCTTAAGCTGATGATTGATGTCGCAATCTATAACAAGTGTTCACCGGTAAAAATCAAGGATATAGCGAGCAGACAGGACATTTCCGAAAAATATCTGGAGCAGATAGTTTCGGTATTAAATAAGGCAGGAGTCGTTAAAAGTATTCGTGGAGCAAAGGGCGGATATGTTTTAAGCAGAAAACCAGAGGAATATACGGTTGGTCAGATACTTCGAAGCATAGAGGGAAGCCTTTCACCGGTTGAGGATACCGAAAATGATAATTCTCCTGCCGGAATAGTCAGCAAAAGGGTATGGGATAAGCTTGAAATTGCCATAAATGATGTCCTTGAGGGACTCACTTTAGCTGATTTGGTGGAATGGTATTATGAGCTTACAATGGATTACTGTATATAAGTTAAGAAAATAGTGTGGTATGAGATATAAGCTGTTTTAATATATTTATATATAATATGGAAAGGGTAATAATATGGCTGAAAAAAAGTATTCGGGTGTAAGAGAAAGTAAGCCCGGCAGAGTAAATGATCTTGGTGATAACAGCAAGACAATTGAGGAAGATTTCAAAAAGGGTTGTCTTAAGAGGGCAGACAGAAGCTTTGCCCAGGGACTTCAATGCCAGCAGATTAACAGTATGGCGGCACTTATGTCCCTGGAGGATGCGGTGTTTGTGTCACATTCACCACAGGGCTGTGTGGGCTGTACCATTATGGCTGTCGATATGTACAGGGTAGGTCAGGCACACAGAGGAATTAAAAATATTAAGAATCCGAGAATTATCGTAACAAATCTTGATCAAAAAAGTGTCGTGTTTGGCGGTGAGCAAAAGCTAAAGCAGTCGGTTAAAAAGGCGGTTGATAGATATAATCCGAAGCTTATCTTTATATATGCTTCGTGTGCATCGGGAATAATCGGTGATGATATCGACGCGATTGCAGGTGAGCTTCAGGAGGAGTATGAGGATGCGATCATCGTGCCTATTCACTGTGAGGGCTTTAAGTCAAAAATCTGTGCGTCCGGCTTTGATGCGGCATTTCTTTCAATTAATAAATACATTTTAAAGGGAGAAAAGCAGCCTAAAGAAAAAGGTCTTGTTAATCTTTTTGCACCGACTACCGTAAGCTATGCGGATCAGCTTGAAATGGAAAGAATGTTAGAGCTTATCGGCGTCAGGGTAAATTACATACCATTTTACAGCTCCCTTGAAAAGATAAGACAGATACCTAGGGCAGAGGCATCAACCTCTATATGTAAGGTATTTGCCGATGAGTTTATGAAGACCTTATGGGAGGATTATGAAATCCCATATTCACATACAGTTATGCCAATCGGTATAAGAAATACCGACAAATGGTACAGAGGAATTGCCAAGGTGCTTGGCAAGGAAAAAGAGGTTGAGGAGATAATTGCTAAAGAGCATGAAAGAATCGAACCTCTGGTGAAAAAAATTAGAGACAGACTTGAGGGCAAGCGTGTATTTATCTGCGGGGGTACGGGACGTTCCTTTGCGGCAGCAGCGCTTATCGATGATTTCGGTATGAAGCTTGTGGGTCTTGAAACTCCGACCTATGATGATGACGCTCAGGTTGATATAGAATATTTAAACGGAATACATAAGGACTTCGTGGTAGATGTAGCTAATATGCAGCCTTTTGAACAGGTAAACCTTGTCAATAAGCTTAAGCCGGATGCATTTATCGGCATACCGGAATGGACGGCAAGATTTGGTATACCGACCACGCATGTGCTTGACGGAAAACGTCCGACCATGGGTTATGACGGACTTTTGTATCTTGGCAACAAGATTGCAGACCAGCTAGAAAATCCGGGCTTTAACAAGAAGCTTTCAAAGCATGTCAAGCTTCCTTATAAGGAGAGCTGGTACGAAGAAGATGCGTTTAAGTATATCGTGTAGATACAGCGGTTGAGGATAAATTATTATAATATTTTTATTAATTTATCATGTTCTAAAAGGTAATGTTAGTTATATCTTAGGAGGAAAAATCTATGTCTCAAATATTGGAAAATCCACGCGGTGGCTGCGTGCTGGCGGGCGTAAACTCTGTTCTTGCGGCAATTGACAGAGTATGTCCTATATTTCATTCTGGACCGGGCTGCTGTATGCAGACATCGGCTGCAGAGCAGGGACAGTCAGGTCATAAATCATCCTGCTTTGTAAGCAGTGTTTCAATTCCATCAAGTAATATGCTTGAAAAGGAGGTTGTATTCGGAGGTCTGGATAAACTAAGAACCACTATCCAGGGTTCAGTTGATATAATAGATGCTGATGCATATTTTGTTTTAACAGGCTGTACCGCAGGTATAATAGGTGATGATATAGCCAGTGTAACAGATGAATTTCAGGCTAAGGGAGTAAGTGTATATCCTATAGACACTCCGGGCTTTGCCGGAGACAGCAACCTCGGATATGAGGTTGTATGGAATACCATGATAGACCAGGTAATAGAGGAAAATGTGCCGCGTGACGACAAGCTTGTCAATATATTTGGTATAGTTCCTTATCATGACCCGTTCTGGAGCGGAAGCCTTGAGGAAATCGACAGGATACTTTCCAAGCTTGGACTTAAGGTCAATACATTTTTTACAAAGCACCAAAATATCGAGGATGTACGTAAATGTTCCGGTGCAGCGCTTAATATAATTATAAATCCATGGTTATTTAAGGGACCGGCGAAGAAATTTGAAGAAAAATTCGGCGTACCATCCATAAGAATTGCAGGTAATCCTATCGGTGCAACCGACACTACTGCCTTTGTGCTTAAGGTTGCCGATGCTCTTAAGCTTGATAAAGAGCTTGTAGATAAGGTGATTGACGAGGAAGAGGATTATGTGTATAGTTATCTTGGTCAGTCGATAGGTGTACTTAGCTGGAAGCGTTTTGCCGTTGTGGCAGATGCAACCAATGCCATAGGTATAACCAGATACCTTGCCAACGATTACAGCTTTACACCTGTACTTGTGGTTATATCCGAGCCTATCTATCGTGAGGAGG
Source organism: Lachnospiraceae bacterium (assembly GCA_017469405.1). GTDB lineage: Bacteria > Bacillota > Clostridia > Lachnospirales > Lachnospiraceae > Coprococcus_C. The sequence goes on from JAFUGL010000135.1 coordinate 15,573, forward strand.
ATAAGCAAAGAATCATAGATATGATAACCAATCTTGAGTATGCAAGACCGCCTAAGGTGGTATTTACCGCTGACCAGTTTGAGATAAATGAGACAATCTTAAGTGAAGAGGAAGACATCACGCTCTTAATCGGCAGTACCAATGAAAAAGAAGTCGGACTTGAAAAGGGAATCCAGTTTATAACTGCCGCCTTCCCTATGAACGAAAGACTTGTATTCAATCGTACATATACCGGTTATCGTGGAAGTCTGACCTTTACAGAGGATTTGTATGACAACTTATAATGATCCGAAGATAACGAAGTTTTAAGTCGGGCATGTCTTTGGAAAAATGATAAAGGAGAAAAATCATGCAGGCTAATATTACAAGAGACGAGGCATTTTTGTTATTAAAAAAGTACAACAAGGATCCGTTTCATATAAGGCACGCCCTTACTGTAGAGGGAGTTATGAAATGGTTTGCGAAAGAGGAAGGCTATGGCGAAGACGAAGAATACTGGGGCATAGTCGGACTTCTTCACGACATAGATTTTGAGGAGTATCCTAAAGAGCACTGTATAAAGGCACCTGAACTTTTACGCGAGGCAGGTGTAAGTGAGGATGTAATTCACGGAGTGTGCAGCCATGGATATGAGCTCACGGTTGATGTTAAGCCTGAGCATGATATGGAAAAAACACTTTACGCAACGGATGAGCTTACCGGTCTTATATGGGCAGCGGCTCTTATCAGACCATCAAAAAGTGTTCAGGATATGGAGGTAAAATCCGTTAAGAAGAAATATAAGAGTGCCAACTTTGCAGCCGGCTGTTCCAGAGAGGTTATTGAGCGAGGAGCGGAAATGATGGGAATTGAGCTTTCGGAGCTTATCCAAAAGACGATACTTGCCATGCGAAGCTGTGAGGAGAGCGTTAATGAAGTTATGAAGGAATATGAGTAAATAAATAATTAAGAGTACAATAAGCCCGCCATATGTAATATGGCGGGCTTAAAAAGTTTATAAGCGTTGGATATTATGTTTGATGCATCAAATAATTTGTTTGACGCATATAAACTAATATGATATAATTTATAAATATAATAAGAAGAGGTGAGGATAAATATGAAAGCTTGCTATGATAAATTATTAAAAATATTGATTGATAAGAAAATGACTAAAACTGATTTACGAAAACAAGCTAAAATTAGTAGTAGTACTTTAGCTAAAATTGGAAAACAAGAAATGGTCAGTTCAGATGTGCTTATTAAGATATGTAATACTCTTCAGTGTGATTTCAGTGATATAGTTGAATTGGTGAAAGACGAAAATGAAGAATTTATTGTCCAAAATGATCCAAATAAACTAAAAGTTGTTTCTCTGTTTTCCGGTGCAGGGGGAATGGATTTAGGATTTATTAATGCAGGTTTTGAGATTATTTGGGCAAATGACTTTTTTGACGATGCGGTAAATTCATATAGAAAGAATATTGGAAAGCATATAGTTTGTGGCGATATAACTAAAATTTCAAGTGATGATATTCCTGACGGACCGGATGTAATAATAGGCGGTTTTCCGTGTCAGGGTTTTTCGGTAGCTAATACTAAACGTTCGATGGAGGATAAGCGAAATTTCTTATACAAAGAGATGTTAAGAATTATTTCAGACAAAAAACCTAAATTTTTTGTTGCTGAAAATGTTAAAGGATTATTATCTATTGAGGGCGGTCGAGTTTTTCAAATGATAAAATCTGATTTTGAAAATCTTTTAGATAAAGAAGGAAATAAAATCGGTTATAAAGTTGATGCTAGAATACTTAATGCGGCAGAATATGGAGTTCCGCAGGCTAGAGAGAGAGTTGTTATTATTGGAAATAGAATAGGAGTTGAAAATCCATATCCGGTTGCAACTCATTATGTTGAGGGTGTTTCAAAAAAAGAAGGAAAATTAATCCCAGCATTTACTACAGAACAGGCTATTGGCTTTTTATCAAATAAGAAATTAACTAAAAATGAGATAAGGATTAGTAAAAAGGAGATAGAAGAACATATAAAAAAGACAAAAATTACAGATATAGAAGGTTTTTATTCGATTTTGGGAGTTGATCCGGATATGGAGGAGTTGGTGATAAAAAATCATATTGCATCAGAAAATGTAGCTGATACGTTTTGGGGTCGAAAATATGAAGTGAATCAACACGATATATGTGATTATTTACGCTATTGGAGAGATAAAACCGGTTGGACAACTAAAAAGGTTGATGAACATTTTGGGTATTCATATACAGCCGGACATTGGTTTCGTAAAGATAATAATTCAGGAAGCATACCCAAACCTGATGATTGGTGGGAATTAAAAAAGATATTTGGTTTTGATGACAAATATGATGAGGCAGTAACGACATTAATAGAAAAAGAAATAAAATTTGAACAGTCACTTAGAATAACAAATTGGGATAGACCAAGTGATACGATTACAGCCACCAGTCCGGAAATACATGTCAATAAAATGCGAAGATTAAGTGCAAGAGAATGTGCAATATTACAAACATTTCCATTAGATTATGAGTTTTCAGGTAGCTTAAATAAAATATATACTCAAATAGGTAATGCTGTTCCTGTAAAAATGGCAACGAAAATTGCATTAGGGATATCTGATTCAATTAAGAAATATAATAAAAAAACAAATAATAGAAAAACCGCGTAAGTGTATTTAACATAAAAAGAGGAGGATGTTTTTTACATCCACCTCTTCTTTTAAATAGTTATTCTTCAATCATAGGGTCAAAATTGTCAAAATAAAATTTGAGTTTTTCCTTTACCCAATCAGACATCATATCATTTTTATGAATTATTCGAACTCTTTTTTTGTTACCGTCTAAAAGTTCAAAAGTTGGAATTTTACTAAAATTAAATCTGGTTTTTCCAGGATTTTTTCCTGCTTTAAGTGGACGATGTAGATAGTGTTCTGCTAATCGACCATTTGGCATACACATTATTGATATTAGCTCTGATTTAAGTGTTACGCCACTATTTAATAGACAAACAAAATATGTTAATGTAATTTTCTTATCTCCATTTTTTTTAGTATAATATGTCGGTAGATTAGGTGAATATACATCTGTTCTTTCATTGCTGCGACCTTCGTTTATAATCATATTACCGTGATATGAATTTTGGTTTTCACCAATGAAAATACTTGTGTTAAAATCACCTATATTATCATTTATCTGCCCGGAATTATTTCGTATTGTTCCTTCATTTGTTGTAACAGATTTTAAATCAATATGAATAAATGCATCTTCAACTTCAAAAAATAAATCTGAACTTACTGGATTGGAATTTGGTTGACCTGCAATTTTTCCATTTAATAAGGCATAAACGATACGTTCACATCCGACATCAAATTGTGAAATATTACCATCGCCACCGTATAATCCATCCCAATCAGCTCTGATTTCATCCATTGATTGAAGTCCACGAACCATTTCGTCTTCTGCAAATTTTAAAAAATACCAATATTTCATTAAATATTTGTGTTCTAGTAATTCAATTTCTTTTAAAGAAATATTTGAGTTATCGAATGGCATATTTTTCCTCCTTTGTAAAATGATAATTATTGTATCATAAAAAATAAGATATGTATATAAATATCTTGACGAACACATGTTCTTATGATATCTTCTATATAGTAGTCAAAATATTATTAAGGGGGGAATATTATACTAAAGATTAAGTTTTCTAAAAAAGATATACAAATGAGTAATATAACAAATATTTTAGAAGATTGATTGGAGGTAGAGTATTATGGTGTTAAGTTTGATAGATATATCAAACTATGGAGAAATCTGTGGTTTTTTGATATGTAAAAATGATTATATTTCTAAAGAAATGATACAAGATAAGATAAATGAGATAAAAGGAAAATTTGAGGATAATAAAGATGACTGGATGATACAAGATATAATTGAATATATTCCTATAGATTGGAATATAACTTGGTACAGAAATGTAAAATCAATATGTATTTAAATAATACATTTTATATGCAAACAGCAAATAATATTTTGATATAAAAAGGGTTATCAACTACATTGATAACCCGTTATTTTTTTTCTTATTATCACTCAAAGTGATAACGAAACATCGCTTTTATCAAATTTACAATGGCATGTACATAGTGTTAATATCACAGCATATTCAAAAAAAGAAAAGAGGTAATTTTTATGAGAAAACAATTAAAGAAAAAAATTGCAGGTTTACTTACTGCGAGCTTTATAGTCGCAAGTTTATTTACCGGATGTGGTAAGAAGGAAGATACAGATAACACCACTAAGGAATCCGAAAGTTCAACTGAAGCTTCAGCAGATAATGATGTAGAAGATACCGAAGCACCGGTAGAAAAAAGAAAGATAGTTATAGCTACATCGGGAGCAGGCCCTGAACCGTTTTGTTATACAGATGAGAATGGAGAACTTACAGGTTATGATATAGAGCTTATAAGACTTGTATTTGAGGGACTTCCACAGTATGATGTGGAATTTGCAGTCTGCGAGTTCCAGTCGATATTTACAGGAATTGATACCGGTATCTATCAGGTAGGCTTAAACCACCTTGGATATAATAAGGAAAGAGCAGAGAAATATCTTTACACAGATACCTATGATGTAGGAAGTCATTCCATAGCAGTAAGAAAAGGCTATGATGAGATAAAGTCACTTGCTGATATAGGTGGTCACAGCACACAGATAACAGCAGCAAGTGCCAATGAAACAACCTTCCTTCGATACAATGAGGAAAACCCGGACAATCCGCTGGATCTTACTTATATAGAGGTTGACAATACACTTGTTGATGTTGCAAACGGTGTGGTTGATTTTGAGTATTTCACAACCGCAACCTTAGAGGCACAGATTGCTGAAAAAGGACTTGAGGATAAGATCGATTTAATTCCTGTACCTATCGAGGATTCAGAGAATTTCACAGGCGGACTTAAGGGTATATTCTATATCGTTGCAAAGGATGATACACAGCTTGCAGATGATATAAATGCAAGAATCGAAGAGCTTATAGCTGACGGTACTGTTGCAGAGCTCAGAGCAGAGTGGTTTGGTGACAGTGCAGATGAGCTTACACTTGAGTATGTTGAAAGATGTAAGGAATACATCGCAAATGAGCTCTCAGAATAGGGATAAACTCGGTAAATAAGAGGGGATAAGTATGTTAAATATATTTGATATTGATGTGGTTTTTAAAGATGTAAAATCATTATTACTGTTTGTTCCTATAACTCTTTATATATCCGTGATTTCAGGAATCATAGGATTGGTGCTTGGCTTTTTGCTTGCGGTTGTAAGGATAAAAAAGATTCCTGTGCTTAATCAGATTGTAGGTGTATTTATATCCTTTATGAGAGGTACACCGATTATAGTGCAGCTATACATCACCTATTTTGGTATACCGATTGCATTTATGTATATCAATTACTATAAGGGAACTGATCTTCAGGTGGCAAATGTACCACCGATAGTATATGCGTTGTTTGCACTTGCACTTAATACGGGAGCGTTTTGCTCGGTTATTATCCAGTCTGCATTTGAGGCAATTAATCAGGGTGAGATAGAAGCGGCAGCAGCTCTCGGAATGACAGGAAGACAGAGAATGTTCCGAATCATTATACCGGAGGCGCTTGAGCTTGCACTTCCTAATCTGGGTAATCAGTTTATAGGACTTATAAAGGGAACCTCTCTTGCATTTACCTGTTCTGTAGTTGAGATGACCGCACAGGCCAAGATAATAGGAGCAAGAGGATACAGATATTTTGAAGCATACGTAGCCTTGGCGATTATTTACTGGATTATGATAATAGTTATTGAACAGCTTATCAAGCTTATACTTCATCTTGTTAAAGTGCCGGATGTAGTAGGTGACATAGAAGATAAGAAGCTTTACAAAAAGCAGAAAAAACTCCTTAAAAAGCAGGGAGGGTTACTGTAATGATTAAAATACGTGATATAAAGAAAAGTTTTTTTTCAAATAAGGTATTGGACGGAATAAGCTTTGATATCGAAGCCGGCGATGTAGTCGCCATAATCGGCCCATCCGGTACAGGTAAATCCACCCTGCTAAGATGTATCAACAGTATTACAAAGCCTGACGGCGGAGTAATAGAATTTGACGATTTTAAATTTGATACAAAGGATCACAGTAAAAAAGATTTGATAGAGCTTAGAAAAAAGACCTCAATGGTATTTCAGCAGTTCAATCTTTTTTCAAAAAAGACGGTTCTTAAAAATGTTATGGAGGGCTTAACCGTTGTCCAAAAGATTCCTAAAAAGGAAGCAAAGGAGATTGCTATAAAAGAGCTTACAAAGGTTCATATGGATGATAGGCAGCAGTACTATCCAAAGCATCTTTCGGGAGGACAACAGCAAAGGGTTGCCATAGCAAGAGCCCTTGCCATGCAGCCGGAGCTTTTACTTTTTGATGAGCCGACCTCAGCACTTGATCCGGAGCTTGTGGGAGAGGTACTTGATACGATCAAGGAGATAGCCAATGAGGGTTATACGATGATTGTTGTATCTCATGAGATGAGCTTCGTAAGAAATGTAGCTACCAAGGTTATATTTATGGAAAACGGAAAAATTGTTGAGATGGGAACGGCAAGTCAGATATTTGACTCTCCTAAAAATGAAAGAACCAAGGAATTTCTGATTAAGAACAGAGTTGTTATACAGCCTGAATACAGTATCTGATTGGGCTTTTATCAGCGATATATTATTTTATGGTGATTATCAAAAGTGAGAGAAAGGAGAAAATCCGATCATAAAAAAATTGGATTTTATGTGTTTGCTATGAGTAAAAAATTGATTAAGCATGCCGATTTATTTGACGGTAAAAATGAAAAATTAAAGGAAAATGTTAATATCGTTATAGAAAATAATCTTGTAAAGGAAGTTTTTTCAGGAGAGATTTCAGAAGAAAATTTTGATGAAATAATAGATGCATCCGGGCTTACAGCAATACCCGGACTTACCGATGCTCACGTTCATGTTTCACATAATCAAAGTGACAGGAACTATGAGGCAAGAGTTGATGAGATGGCGGTAAGAAGTACAAGGGTTGCCAAGGATATGCTGCTTCGTGGTTTTACTACTATCAGAGATGCAGGCGGGGTTACTTATGGGTTAAAGAAAAATATAGATAATGGCTTCATAGACGGTCCTCGTATATATCCTTCAAATGCATATATATCACAGACCTGTGGCCATGCAGATAAAAGGCATAGTCCGATAGCAGAGCATCTTCCTGACGGAAGCTGGACATCGCCTACTCTTCAGCAGCATTTAAACTATGTTGCAGACGGTCCGGCAGAGGTCTTAAGAGCAGTAAGAGAGCAGTTTATCCTTGGCGCCTCCCAGATAAAAATCATGGCCGGCGGTGGTGTATCAAGTACCTATGATCCCATCCAGACAGTACAGTTTACATATGAGGAAATGAAAGCTGCGGTAGATGCGGCAAAAGATTTCGGAACCTATGTTATGGCGCATCTTTATACACCTGCATCTATCCAAAGGGCAGTTAAGGCGGGTGTAAAAAGTCTTGAGCATACCAATCTTATGGATGATGAGACTGCCAAGATTATCAGTGAAACAGCAGATGTGTGGGTTATGCCGGGACCACAGTTCGGTCGACCGATAGAATCCCATGGAGATAATCAGCCTGAATCAATATTAAAGAAGGCTGCTTTCGTAAGAGCCGGAGAAGAAATCGCAACCGAAGCAATAAACAAATACAATTTAAATATCGTCTTCGGAACGGATTCCTTTGGTGATCCTGATTATATCGAAAAGCATCAGTTAGAGGACTTTTCATATTTTAAGAAAAGATTCGGAAGCTTTAAGGGACTGGTTGCTGCAACGGGTAATGTATATGAGCTGACAAAGCTCACAACCTATCAAAATCCTTATCCGGATGGAAAAATCGGAGTGCTTGAAGAGGGTTCGTATGCAGACATTTTACTTGTAAAGGGAAATCCTGTTATCGATCTTGATATACTTGCTGATGAAGATAACATTAAGCTTATCATGAAGGATGCAAAGGTTTATAAAAATATTTTATAAGTAAAAGGGATTAATTAGACAAAATATAATAGTTTTAAGATAAATTGTAAGTAATTTTATTTGATATAAGAAAAAACTATAACCAATTAGAGATTTTAGGTATTGTACTGATTTTTTAATTTGAGGTAGACTATAATTCATAGCAAAAAAATTAAAATATATTGATTTTCTATATGTTATTATATTATGCTTTGCTATAATAAGATAAAAAATCAGGAGATATCAAAATGACAATTGCCCAGCTTAAATATGTTGTAGAGGTTGCAAAAACAAAATCCATAAATGCTGCTGCCCAGGCACTTTTTATATCACAGTCGGGACTTTCCACTGCGATAAAGGAGCTTGAGGAGGAAATCGGTGTAACGCTTTTTAACCGTACAAACAGAGGTATCAGCATCACAAGTGATGGCGAGACCTTTATTCGTTACGCCAACAATGTGCTGCTTCAGTACAGATTTATGGAGGAAAAATATTTTGGCGGAAGTGAGGTTAAAGCACCTTTTTCTGTTTCCATGCATCACTCAACCTTTGCCACAAAGATATTTGCTCAGATTATTAAGGAGTTTGGCATTGCCGATTACGAATATTCACTTTTTGAAACTAAAACCAAGACGGTGCTTGATAATATCAGGCTTGCAAAAAGTGAGCTGGGAGTTCTTTATATAAGCAGCTTTAACAGAGATTACTATGATAAGGTATTTAAGGAATCAGACCTTAGCTTTGAGGTGCTCGGTTCATTTCCGATATGCGCTTATGTAAGTGAAAATCATCCTTTGGCTGGTAAAAAGGAGGTTTTGCTCTCTGAACTTGAGGATTATCCATGTCTTATATTTGATCAGGATGAGAACAGCAGCTTTTATTTTTACGAGGAAATCATAAGCTCATACCAGTATAAAAATATTATAAGAACCAGTGACAGAGGAACAACTCTTGAGCTTTTGGCGGAGACCTTTGCTTATTCTGTCGGAATAGGTACATTTTTTGATGAGACGCATGAGAAGGGACTTACCGCTGTCAGTATAAAAACGGATGAAAGGATAGATGTGGGATATATTAAAAGAAATCACACCGTACTGTCCGAGCCGGGTGAAAGATACATAGAGCTCTTTAAGCAGTATGTTAAGGAACATGGGCTTTGATGTGGATTGAAAAATATGATAATAACCTTTTGTAAATATAAATAAATGTGATAAAATGGCTTTGGTTTAATTAATTAAATTGAAGTCATTTTTAGTTTGATTATAAATTGATTAAAGTATAATTGATAATTTGTTAAAAAGGTAGCTATAAATGAATAAGCATAAAAATTTACTTGCAGAATTAATCATCCTTGCCATACCTACCATATGCGAGGAGATACTCAGTACTCTTCTTCAGTATGTGGACACGGCTATGGTGGGACATCTGGGTGAGGAGGCTACAGCGGCAGTAAGCACTACCACGACTATCGGCTGGCTTATCGGCGGATTTTTACATTCGATTGGTGTCGCTTTGCTAGCAATGATGTCCAAATCGGTAGGCGAGGGAAATGATGAAAAACTCAAAAAATTAGCCGAACAGGCGGTAATACTGGTTATAGGCTCGGGACTTTTGGTCGGAGTGCTTGCACTTTCGCTTGCCCGTTATATCCCTTTTTGGATGGGTGCCGATGCATCGGTAAGACCTGATGCATATAAGTATTTCTTTATAATAAGCATACCTATGATATTTCGCGCGGCAGCACTTATATTCGGTTCGTGTATAAGAGCAACCCTTGATACCAAGAGCCCGATGATTGTAAATGTAATTGCAAATGTATTTAATATAATTCTTGACTGGGTATTTATATATGTGCTTGATATGGGCGTTATAGGTGCGGCGTATGCAACGGCAATCTGCTATACTGTAGCAGGTACGCTTATGTTTATTGTGTTTATAAATAAAAAGAAGCTTGGACTTACAAAAGATAGCATAAAGGCAGATAAAGGGCTTTTATCCGAGATTGGTAAGGTTGCACTTCCGGCAGCGGGAACAAGGGCGACAGCCTCACTTGGATATGTGGTATTTGCAGGACTTGTATCCGGTATGGGCACAAGTATATTTGCGGCACATTCCATAGCTGTAAATGCGGAGACTATATTTTACATACCCGGCTTTGGAATAAGCTCTGCGACGTCGGCACTTATCGGTGTTGCATACGGAGAAAGAAATTTAGACAGAATAAAGAAAATAATGAAGCTAAGTACCATCATAACCATAGGTGTTATGCTTATAAACGGAATCATACTTTATGTATGTGCGCTTCCGCTTATGAAGGTTTTTACAAGCAGTATCAATGCGGCAACGCTTGGAGCAAGGATGCTTAAAATTGTGGCATTTACAGAACCGTTCTTTGGGCTTATGATAGCTATGCAGGGTATATTTTACGGTCTTGGGAAAACCGGACAGGTATTTATAATAGAGACCTTCAGCATGTGGGGGATAAGGATTATATTTACCATACTTTGTGTTAAGCTTTGGCATACCGGACTTACTGAGGTCTGGTACTGCATGATAGCGGATAATATCTGTAAGGCAAGCCTGCTTGGATTATCTATGATAATATTTTCAAAACGGAAGCTTCCGCTTTTGATGGAGGAGGGCTGACTAAAAAAGCTTTAGAGGTTATTGGGGATTTTTCAGTAGATTAAGAGTATCAGTATAATTTAATTAAGATAAAAATCAAGTTATAACAGTCAGGAAAGGAGATTATTAACAGCTTATGGATAACGGATTAAGATATGATTTTGATAAAATGACAGAAAGAAAGGGCACCTATTCCATCAAATGGAAGGTTGGCGAAAATGAGCTTCCAATGTGGATTGCGGATATGGATTTTGAAACTGCTCCGGAGATTGTGGCGGCACTTGAAAAGAGGGTAGCAGGTAGGATATTCGGATATTCGGATATACCGGATGAGTGGTATGATGCATATATAGGCTGGTGGAAGAGAAGACATGGCGTGGAGCTTAAAAAGGAGTGGCTTATATACAGTGCCGGAGTTATACCTACTATCTCAAGCACGGTAAGAAAGCTTTCCGCACCGGCGGAAAAAGTTGTTATAATTTCTCCGGGCTACAATATGTTTTATAACTGCATTATAAATAACGGAAGAACCGTGGTTGAAAGTAAGCTTATCTACAAGGACGGAAGCTATAGTATAGATTATGATGATTTGGAGGAAAAGCTTTCTGATCCGCAGACTGCTCTTATGGTATTTTGTAATCCTCACAATCCGGTTGGAAGGATATGGAGCAGGGAGGAAATGACAAGAGTAGGAGAGCTTTGCATAGAGCATGATGTAAGGCTTATCGTAGATGAGATACACTGTGATTTGACAGATCCGGATAAGGAATACGTACCATTTGCATCTCTTGAAGATAAAATAGTTGATAATGCAATTATAGCCATAGCACCTACAAAGACCTTTAATTTAGCCGGATTACAGACTTCGGCGGTCATAGCTAAGGACAGGGCAATCAGGCATAAGGTTTGGAGGCAGATAAATACCGATGAAGTGGGTGAGCCAAATGCATTTGCCATAGATGTGGTATTGGCTGCGTTTAATGAAGGAGAAAACTGGCTTGATGAATTAAGGAAATATATATATACTAATAAATGTACTGTAAAGAAATATGTTGAAGAAAATATAAAAGAAATATCGCTTGTTCCATCGGAAGCGACATACCTTCTTTGGCTTGATTGCGGAAAGATTACCAACAATTCCAGAGAGCTTATGAAACACATAAGAAAGGAAACGGGGCTTTATCTGTCTGCCGGAACACATTATGGTCCGGGCGGCGAAAGCTTTCTGAGACTAAATATAGCCTGTCCAAAGGAAAGACTTATGGATGGCTTGGCACGACTTGAAAAAGGAATACATTCTTATAAGGGAGTATAAAATGGACAGAATCATGACTAAGATAACAGGCAAGAAATACGAGGGAGAGCGTTCGCTTTTTATGGCGAGAGATCTTGATATAGAGGATACGATATTTGGCGAGGGCGAATCACCGCTTAAGGAAAGCAGGGATATTAAGCTTTACAACAGTATGTTTAAGTGGAAGTATCCGCTTTGGTATTCCAAGGATATAACGGTAAAAAACTGTTCATGGTTTGAGATGGCAAGAGCAGGAGTCTGGTACACCGAAAATATAAGCATTGAGGACTCGGTTATCGAGGCACCGAAGAATTTCAGAAGATGCAAAACCCTTTCGCTTAAAAATGTATCATTTTCAGATGCTAAGGAAACCCTTTGGAACTGTGAGGATGTAACCCTTACAAATGTAACTGCAAAGGGTACATATTTTGGAATGAATACGAATAATATAAAGGTGGACAATCTTACCCTTTACGGAGATTATTCTTTTGACGGAGGAAAAAACATAGAGGTAAGGAACTCGAAACTTTTATCAAAGGATGCATTTTGGAACTGCGAAAATGTGGTTGTATATGATTCCTTTATATCGGGAGAGTACCTGGGCTGGAACTCAAAGAATCTTACATTTATCAATTGTACCATAGAAAGCTTACAGGGAATGTGCTATATAGAAAACCTGGTAATGAAAAACTGCAAGCTTCTTGACACTACACTCTCCTTTGAATACTCAACCGTCGATGTCGAAATCAAAGGTCACATCGACAGCGTGAAAAATCCGATAAGTGGCAGCATAACCGCTGATTCCATAGGGGAACTGATTATGGAAGAGGATAAGGTTGATGTTAGTAAAACTCATATAAAAACAAAATCTGACATTATATAATTAACCTTCATAAAAAAGATTATGAAGTTCGAGTAAAGATGTGACACCAACTTTACTTCGTATATTTGCTATAAAAAAATGGTTGACAAATCTCATGTCTGATTATATAATCGTTTCATAATTTAATACGCTAAACCGTTGATGTGGAGATAAAAATAAAAGAGGCGCTCACAGAGAGTCGGGATTGCTGGGAACCGATAGAAGCTGTTTATTAAATGGACCACTGAGGGCATGGTCAAAGGAGCAACGGCTCTGAGTATTCCGTGACGTGATTGCATACGTTAGTTGCAGGGAATATGTTTGTATTCCAATGAGAGTGTGGAAATAAACTTCCGCAAACGCAGGGTGGCACCGCGGTACATATGATTATTACCGTCCCTGATAACAGATTTTCTGTTATCAGGGACTTTCTTTTCGCGTTCCTTTGAGGCAAGCGCAGCTTGTGAGGTATGCTCACTCCATTGGAAAGAAAAAGGAGGTAGAAGATGAGCAGCAAATATTATCCAAATTTGGAAAAAGCAAAAGACTTTAAGGATGATTATCGATGCATCCCTATTGCGAGGGAAATCTACTCGGATTTTATCACACCGATTCAGGCACTTAAAATTCTAAAAAATGTAAGCAGCCATGTGTATATGCTTGAAAGTGTGGAAAACCAGGAAAAGACCGGAAGATATACATTTCTTGGGTATGAACCTAAGCTTTGCATAACCTGTCTCAATAATAAGATAAAGGTTATAGACGCAAAGGGTGAAGTACTAAAGGAGGATAACATCAAACATCCGGCAGTCTTTATCAATGAAATTGTAAATGAATATAAGAGTCCGAAGTTAAAAGGAATGCCTTCTTTCACAGGTGGTCTGGTAGGATATTTTGCATATGACTATATAAAGTATGCTGAGCCAACACTTAATCTTGATGCACAAGATGAAGAAAAATTCAATGATGTTGATCTTATGCTCTTTGATAAAGTAATTGCATTTGATAACATCAGGCAGAAGCTTGTGATCATAGCAAATGCAAAGACAGATAATTTGGAAGAAAACTATGAAAAGGCCATAAAGGCCATAGATGAAATAATAAGCCTGCTTAAAACCGGTAAAGAGGTAAAAGATGAAAAGGCACATATTTCATCAGAATTTAGACCAATGTTTGCTGAGTCTGAGTTTTGTGAAATGGTCGAAAAGGCTAAGAATCATATCTACGAAGGTGATATATTTCAAGTAGTGTTGTCAAACAGACTTGAGGCAGACTTTGAAGGAAGCCTGCTTAATACTTACAGAGTACTTAGAACCATCAACCCATCGCCTTATATGTTTTACTTTAGCGGTGATGATATAGAGGTAGCCGGCGCATCTCCTGAGACATTGGTTAAGCTTGAAGACGGGGTCCTTCATACATTTCCGCTTGCGGGTACAAGACCTAGAGGAAAGACCTTTGAGGAGGATAAGAGACTTGAGGAAGAACTTCTGGCTGATGAAAAAGAATGTGCGGAGCACAATATGCTGGTTGATCTTGGCAGAAATGATATAGGCAAGATAAGTAAATTTGGTTCGGTAGAGCTTGAGAAGTATATGTCGATTGAAAGATATTCACATGTCATGCATATCGGTTCTACTGTAAGAGGAAAGATAAGAGAAGGTTCTTCGCCACTTGATGCTATAGACGCCATTCTTCCGGCAGGAACACTATCCGGTGCACCGAAGCTTAGAGCCTGTGAAATTATAAATGAACTTGAAAATAATAAAAGAGGTATCTATGGCGGCGCAATCGGCTACATAGACTTTACAGGAAACCTTGACACCTGCATAGCTATAAGAATTGCTTTTAAGAAAAACGGCAAGGTGTTTGTACGCTCCGGCGCCGGAATCGTGGCAGACAGTATTCCTAAAAACGAATATGTGGAATGCATTAACAAAGCTAAGGCAGTTATGACAGCCATAGAAAAATCTATAGAAATGGAGGATTAGCATTTGATAGTTTTGATAGATAATTACGACAGCTTTTCCTATAATCTGTTTCAATATGTAGGTGAGCTTGGCGGTGATTTAAAAGTAATAAGAAATGATGAGATGACTGTGGAAGAAATAGCAAATCTTTCTCCTTCACACGTGATTATCTCTCCCGGACCGGGAAGACCTGAAGATGCAGGCATAATAATTGAAGCGGCGCATTCACTTCCAAAGGATATACCGATACTTGGGGTATGTCTTGGACATCAGGCAATATGTGCAGCTTACGGTGCAACCGTAACCTATGCTAAAAAGCTTATGCATGGCAAGCAATCCGAGATAGAAACTGACAGAGACAGCCCACTATTCAAAAACCTGCCAGAACATATAAAGGTTGCAAGATATCACTCATTGGCAGTCGATGAAAGCACACTGCCTGATACACTTAAGGTAATCGGAAGAACCACAGACGGTGAGGTAATGGCAGTGGCACACACCGAATATCCGATTTATGGAGTTCAGTTCCATCCGGAGTCCATACTCACCCCTGACGGAAAGACCATATTAAAGAATTTTATTCAATTGTAAAATTATATTATAAGAAAGACAGGTTGTATAAAAGCTATATAATCAATGAAAAAATGTTGAATAAAGCAGATAAATCTATAAGCAGGTACTTTGAAGACGTCGGTACTTAGCGATATGGATGTAAGCTATAATTACTTTACGAAGTAAGAAGTAATTATAGCTTGCAGACAAAGAGCTTAGTACCGCTACGTCTGAGAGTAGCGAGAGCGTGCCTGCGATAGATTTAATCTGATTTATTCAACATAGAAAGTCGTAAAGTTATAGCTTTTATACAACCGTAACTTAAAAAAGAAAGGAAGAAAAGATTATGATTAAGGAAGCTATTGTTAAAATTGTTGATAAGCAGGATTTAACTTACGACGAGGCATATGAGGTAATTTCAGAGATAATGAGTGGTGAGACTACACCTACTCAGAATGCAGCATTTTTGGCTGCACTTTCCACTAAGAGTACAAAGGCAGAAACCATAGATGAGATAGCAGGCTGCGGTGCAGCTATGAGAGACAAGGCAACAAAGGTTGATACAACAGGTCTTGATTGTATGGAGATAGTAGGAACCGGTGGAGATAATGCCAAGAGCTTTAACATATCAACCACATCTGCTATCATCATGGCGGCAGCGGGAGTTAAAGTTGCAAAGCATGGTAACAGAGCAGCGTCTTCATGGTCAGGAACTGCAGACTGCCTTGAGGCTTTAGGTGTAAATATAAATCTTGAACCTGAGAAATGTGTTGAGATGTTGAATGAAGTAGGCTTCTGCTTCTTATTTGCCCAGAAGTATCACACATCAATGAAGTATGTAGGACCTATCCGTAAGGAGCTTGGTATAAGAACAGTATTTAATATACTTGGACCTATTACCAATCCTGCAAGTCCTAAGGTTCAGTTGCTTGGTGTATATGATGAGTTACTGGTTAAGCCGCTTGCACAGGTTCTTACAAGTCTTGGTGTCGAAAGAGGACTTGTAGTCTACGGACAGGATAAGCTTGATGAGATATCACTTAGTGCCCCTACTACCATATGTGAGTTCAGAAACGGATGGTATAAGGAATATGTTATAACTCCTGAACAGTTTGGATTTGAGCGTTGTACAAAAGAGGATCTCCGTGGAGGTAAACCTGAAGATAATGCCAAGATTACAAGAGACATCTTAGCAGGTGAAAAGGGTCACAAGAGAAATGTGGTTCTTATGAATGCAGGTGCAGCTCTTTATATCTACGGTAAGGCTGATTCTATCGAGAACGGTATCAAGCTTGCAGCCGAGATGATAGACTCGGGCAAGGCAACCGAAACCCTTGAGAAGATAATCGAATTATCCAATAAATAAAATAAAGTCCGCTTACCATCCTGAGTATACTGCTTATATGTTTCATCGCAGACACGCTCTCGCTCGGTTTTAGACGTAGCGGTACTAAGTTCGAAAAAACCTCACTAAGTACCGACGTCTAAAAACGGTCTGCTAATGAAACTATAAGCAGTACACTCAGGATGGTAAGCTGCATAATTAATATTTGTAGGAGTAAAACGAAATGAATATCTTAGATGAGCTTGCTGATTATGCAAGAGTTCGAGTTGAAAATAATAAAATGAGGGTTTCTCTTGAGGAGATTAAGGAAAAGGCTTATGCACTTCCGAAAGGTGATTTTGAATTTGAGAAGGCACTTAAAAAGGACGGTATATCCTTTATCTGCGAGGTAAAAAAAGCATCACCTTCCAAGGGTGTTATCGCGGAGGATTTTCCTTACCTTGAGATTGCACAGGAATATGAGGCGGCAGGTGCTGATTGTATCTCTGTTCTGACTGAACCAAAGTGGTTTCTTGGAAAGGATGAATACCTCAGAGAGATAACGGACAATGTTTCTACACCTGCCATAAGAAAGGACTTTGTTGTAGATGAATATATGATATATGAGGCAAAGCTTCTTGGTGCAAAGGCGGTACTACTTATATGTTCCATACTTGACGGTGAAAAGATAAAAAGTTATAAAGGTATATGTGACGAGCTTGGTCTTTCTGCTCTTGTTGAAGCTCATGATGAAAATGAGATAGATATGGCAATAAATGCAGGTGCAAGACTGATAGGTGTAAATAATCGTAACCTTAAAAATTTCAGTGTTGACATTGATAATAGTAAAAGATTAAGAGACCTTGTGCCTGAAGATGTCATTTTTGTAGCTGAAAGTGGCGTAAAAACACACGAAGATATAGAAGCCTTTAAAACGGCAAAGGTTGATGCGGTTCTTGTGGGTGAGACCCTTATGAGAGCAAAGGATAAAAAAAATATGCTTGACTATTTAAAATTTGGAGGTTCCAATGGCAAAAATTAAAATATGCGGATTGAGATTCGATGAGGACATAGACTATGCAAATGAGCTTTTACCTGAATATGTCGGATTCGTATTTTGGAACAAGAGTAAAAGATATATAACTCCGGAGGAAGCAGGCAGACTTCGCGCAAAGCTTGATCCCAAGATAAAGACGGTAGGCGTCTTTGTAGATGAGGATATAGCAGTAGTTGAGGATCTTTTAAAAAGAGGGATAATTAAGATAGCTCAGCTTCATGGAGATGAAGGAGAGGCATATATCCAGAGGATAAAGGCTGATATGCAGTGTAAGATTATGAAAGCCTTTAAGGTAAAATCAGCGGATGATATAATCGATGCCAACAATTCACATGCCGATATGGTCTTGCTTGATTCGGGCATGGGAACAGGAGAAACCTTCGATTGGTCCTTGATAAAATCGGTAAACAGACCGTATTTCCTTGCCGGAGGACTTACACCTCAAAATGTGGGAAATGCTATAGAGGAGTTAGATCCATTTGCTGTTGATGCAAGTTCGTCTCTGGAAACGGACGGAAGAAAGGATAGAGAGAAGATAAAGGCTTTTATAGATGAGGTAAGAAAGTTTTCATAAAACTTTAATTTATAAGTAAAAAGAAAACTGAAATAGTAAATTAAGAGTTAAAACATAATCTATGATTTAATAATGTTTGATATATGAATGAGTGATTGAAAGGATAATACTATGAGTGAAAATAATGGACGTTTTGGGATTCATGGAGGACAGTATATACCCGAGACTTTGATGAATGCAGTTATAGAACTTGAAGAAGCATATAATCACTATAAAAATGATCCGGAGTTTCAACAGGAACTTACAGAGCTTTTAAATAATTATGGAAACAGACCTTCGGGACTATACTATGCGAAAAAGCTCACGAGAGAGCTTGGTGGTGCAAAGATATATCTTAAAAGAGAAGATTTAAATCATACAGGTGCTCATAAAATAAATAATGTCCTTGGCCAGGCACTTCTTGCTAAGAAAATGGGAAAGACAAGACTTATAGCGGAAACTGGAGCAGGTCAGCACGGAGTGGCAACTGCCACGGCAGCAGCACTTCTTGATATGGAGTGTGTAGTATTTATGGGTGAAGAGGATACAAAAAGGCAGGCATTAAATGTTTACAGAATGAAGCTTCTTGGAGCAGATGTAATTCCGGTTACAACAGGTACAGCTACGCTTAAGGATGCGGTATCAGAAGCCATGAGAGAGTGGACTTCAAGAATAGATGATACACATTATTGCCTTGGTTCTGTTATGGGACCACATCCATTTCCGATTATTGTCAGAGATTTCCAGGCAGTTATTTCAAAGGAAATAAAGGAACAGATCCTTAAAGCGGAAGGCAGGCTTCCTGATGCAGTTATCGCATGCGTTGGTGGAGGCTCCAATGCAATAGGAAGTTTTTATAATTTTATAGAAGACAAGGATGTAAGGCTTATAGGTTGTGAGGCAGCCGGAAGAGGTATAGACACATTTGAAACCGCAGCAACCATAAATACCGGAAAGTTGGGAATATTCCACGGAATGAAATCATATTTCTGCCAGGATGACGAGGGACAGATTGCACCGGTTTATTCCATATCAGCAGGACTTGATTATCCGGGGGTAGGCCCTGAGCACGCATATCTCCATGATATAGGAAGAGCAGAATATGTGCCTGTTACTGATGATGAAGCTGTAGAAGCCTTTGAATTTTTATCAAGAACTGAGGGTATCATTCCTGCAATTGAATCATCACATGCTGTTGCGTATGCTATGAAGCTTGCACCGACAATGGATAAAGATAAGATAATTGTAATAACTATTTCCGGTCGTGGAGACAAAGATGTTGCTGCTATAGCAAGATACAGAGGGGAGAATATCTATGAGTAGAATAAATGAAGCATTCAAGGATAAAAAAGCATTTATACCATTTATAACTTGTGGTGATCCTGACATAGAAACTACAAGGGCACTTGTAAATGAGATGGTAAAAAACGGTGCCGACCTAGTGGAACTTGGAATACCTTTTTCCGACCCAACAGCAGAAGGTCCTACCATACAAGGTGCGAATCTTCGTGCGTTAAGCGGAGGAATAAATAAAGAAAAAATATTTAACATGGTAAAGGCACTTCGAGAAGAAGATAATATAACTATTCCTTTGGTGTTTATGACATATGCAAATGTTGTTTTTTCATATGATGCAGACAAGTTTTTTAAAACATGTCAGGAAATAGGAATAGACGGAGTTATACTTCCGGATTTACCATATGAAGAAAAAGGCGAATTTAAGGAAATTAGCGAAAAATACGGTGTTGATTTGATTTCACTCATTGCGCCAACATCTGCAAACAGAATTGCCATGATTGCAAAGGAAGCTAAGGGGTTTATCTACATAGTTTCAAGCCTTGGTGTAACAGG
Organism: Lachnospiraceae bacterium; assembly: GCA_017469405.1. Lineage (GTDB taxonomy): Bacteria > Bacillota > Clostridia > Lachnospirales > Lachnospiraceae > Coprococcus_C. The sequence continues at coordinate 35,736 of JAFUGL010000135.1, forward strand.
AACAAGAACTTCAATTACCACAGATGTGGCATCTATTGTTAAAGTAGTGAAGGAAAATACAGATGTACCATGTGCCATAGGGTTTGGAATTTCCACACCTGAACAGGCAAAAACCATGTCATTATGTGCAGATGGTGTAATTGTCGGTTCAGCTATTGTAAAGATAATCGCGCAACATGGTAAGGCATCTGTTGATCCTGTAGGTGAATTTGTTCACAACATGAAAACTGCTATAAACTAAATCTTGTTAAATGTCATAATTTTATCCCTATTGTCCAAAGCCGGCGTCTCCGTCTATGTTATATATGCCGTTAAACGGAAGGGTGGCAGGTATGCTGTCGCCCCAGCCGCGTGACATGGCCATCCAGGAAATGAATCCTTCAGGTAATTCGTCTTTTGGTGCACCTTCTAAAATAAGCCAGAAAGTTGTACCGTCATCGATACCGTATACTTCAGAGGAAACCATACGGTTTTTGTAATCAGATTCATCGTAGGTTTCGATATATTCCAAATCTGAAGGGGAGTGATCTGTAATTTCCATACTCATTTCATATATGTTATCATCAACCTTTCCGGTAATAGTGAACTTACCGGAACATATGCCAAAGTATGTTGTTCCATCGTAGCCGTCACCGGATTCACCCATATTGGAGTCGTGGTACTGGGCATCAAAGGTTCCATCTTCATAAAGTGTAAGGTCTGTCGACCAGGCACCTGCACCACTTGCAAAGTAGTATTCACCTGCTGCTTTCGAAAAAATATCATCGTTATCGGAATCATCGTTAGCATTATTAGGAGTATCATATGCTTCAACCTGCTTTAAAGGCGCACCTCCCCAATCAAGAAAATCATAATATTCAGGATTACTGTCAGCAAAACATACAGCATATACATTTATAAATCCGTCCATTGCTTCACCTACAGGTTCTTCGGGATCCGGTGTTTTGTAGTCCTTGCTGGGAATAAATCTATATTTATCTCCCTGCTTTAACAAGGCATCATATACTATGTTGTAACCTGTAGAAGGCACATTATCAATATTTACAAAGTAGATATAACGGCCGTAAGGATAATCCTCTTCATCGGTTGATATATTAGGAAAAAGTGTATTGATATCAAAGCCCGTAAGTTCTCTAAAGCCGGCAACCTCGCCCTGACTCAGTAATACGTAATTGCCTTCAAGTCCGTCCATATATCCGCAATGGGCATTAGCATAATTGTAATAATCAGGTGTAAAAAGCATTATAGGGTCGCTTGATCTTTCAGAAGCACCTATCTGTCCTTCCAACTTGGAAATGGCCTTTGAATGCTTGTCTGTTGGGATAAGCTCTGTGTCTCCGTCACCACAGATAACGATAAATTCATCTGTCTTTGGGTTGTGAAAATAAAGATTTGATTCTCCGGCATCGCATGCAACCATGCCGGTTTCTAAATCTGCAGCCGGGTCTATCTGCATACCTTCAGTATAGAGCGTTTCAACAAGACTTGCATCGCATGAACCGGTAGGCTCAGCGTATTTTTGAATTACCTGAAACTCTTCTATCATGGAATATGAGAATCCGTTATTGGAGTAAGTATTGTCGCCATAGAATCCATCTGAAAAACTATAATTGTAGATATTCCCTCCGCCATCTACAAAATAACCATATCGTTCAAAGCCTTCCGCATAATTATTATAATCACGGATAAGGATTATGTCATTCTCCGAATAATCAAGTGCTATGTTAACCTCGGTATCATTATTGCCGTTTTCAGTATCTGGTGTGATTTTTTTATTATCAGAATCAGATGTTTTGCCGCATCCAAAAAGCGAAGAGCATAAAACAAGGCATAATATCATACTAATATATTTTTTTTTCATAAACATATACCTCCCTGATATATTATTTTCAAATTGATTTATATAATATACGTATATTACCATATATTTTATTGAAAATAGTTTAAAAAATTATATATATTTAATTAAATTTTATTTATTTAATAATTATTAGTCGACATCCTTAAGCTTGAATTTGCTGCCGGTAGATTTTGGCTCGTTGTCTGATTCATAATCGTTGTTAATACTATCATCTAAAGTATCAGACTTGAAGTCAGATTCGAAATTATTGACCTTTTCCATGGTACTGCTATCAGAATTTTTACCTGCGTATGTATTATAAAATGATTTATTGAATATCGGGTCATTTTCAATATTGTTGGAGGGCGTGGTATTATAAGCTCTTGAGACAGGCTGCTCAGCCGGAATTTTTGAGTCTCTGTCATAGAAAAGCAATATATATATAAATGCCACTCCGGATAAAATAGTCAATAGTATTATAACAATAGATAGAAATTTCATACTGTTTCTTGTATAGCTGGTATCAATTTCCAAATCATATATCTTTGAAAATTTTGATTCATCCCTTTCCATACTCATGGTATTTGGATTAAGGGTATATTTTGCAGCGTCAACCTGCTCATTATAAAACTTTTTTACCTTGGAATCTATTTTGTGAAGGTTGCCTGTAATTGTAATTGGTGCAGGTTCCGTATTGGTTTTCCCAAGTAATAGTCATAAATATCATCTGCATAATTATTAAGCTTTTGAATAGTGCCATTATCATGGGCGGAAATAGATATAAGACTACCGTCCTCTAGCCATGCAATGTAATGATAAGCGCTTTGCCTTGTTTTAAAGTTTACTTTCGTTTCGGCATATGCGGAAGTTAAATAATATATTTTTAATGTAACTATATCACCTTTTTTTAATTCTTCTCCGGAAGCAATTATTTGATTAGCATCTTTGGTTTTTCCTGAAAATGTATAAGAAAAGGTGTGTTTTCCAAATATAATTAGCGCTATAAGAAAAAAAGCAAATAGACCACCTGTGATAAATAACATATTACTTTTTTCTCTTTTTTCTTTAAAATTCATAATAATTCTCCCCCTATACTTTTGTAATGTTTGTTCATCTCGTCTTACAGCATAATGATTTTTCGCTTAATATTGATATCCGAAAGTTTTCATCGCCGTAAATCTCATTATATCATATATCTGCTGCGTTTTGGAGAGTTTTGGTCGATTTTTATCTGAATCCTTCAGATTCATATATGTTAAATTATTATAGAAAGTATCATATTTGCGTTTATCTTGTGGTTATGATATAATAAGACGTCTATATGTAGGAGGATATGGATTTCGAAAGGTTAAGAACCTTAGCGCCAGCACCTGTTGGATGGTAAGACGTGATATGTGTCTGATGTGACACGACATCTTTCAGGTTGACGAGGAGGAAGGTTATCGAAATTTCGGCGGATGCTTTCCCGTACGATTACCGTGTGCGATATGTGAGATTAAATATGAGGGTAACTTCAAAACAGAGGTCTTGCAAACGGTAAAAATCAAGAATACATTTTATCAAAATGGTATGATGTAGTTAAAAATACATTTATATCCGGATGGTATGATTACTTTAGAATACATTTATATCCGGATGGTATGATTACTTTAGAATACATTTATATTCAAATGGTATGATGTACGATTGATTATAATAAAATATAAATATATGGGACAAATTCGCATATTTAAAGGATTTGTCTGTGTATTGTTGTTTTGAAAAATTAAAATATAATATAAGGAGATTATTTTATGTGCGGAATTATTGGATTTACAGGTAATATACCTGCAAAGGATATTATTATAAATGGTTTGGAGCAGCTTGAGTACAGAGGCTATGACAGTGCGGGAATCGCACTTCTTGCAGATGGCGAGATTACTTTAAGAAAAAGAACCGGTAAGGTCGCTGAATTAAAGAAGCTTTGCAATTCGGAGGAGCTTAATGCAACATGCGGTATCGGACATACGCGTTGGGCTACACACGGAGGAGTAACCGACACCAATGCGCATCCTCACAGATGCGGCAAGGTAGTTCTTATACATAACGGTATCATTGAAAACTATCGTGAGCTTATAGTAGAGTATGGACTTCAGGACACCATTGTTTCTGAGACGGATTCTGAAGTTGTTGCAGCACTTATCGACAAGTTTTACGAGGATGATCCATACAAAGCAATCAAGCAGGTAGTTAAGATACTTTCCGGTGCATTTGCCCTTTGTATAATGTTTCAGGATATACCTGGCAAGATATTTGCTATTAGAAATGTAAGCCCTATGGTAGCTACTTCCTGCGATAAGGGTTCGGTCATCGCATCAGACCTTACGGCACTCATTGCATTTTCAAAAGAATACTTTGTTGTTCCTGAATATCATATACTTACTCTTACCGATAAGGGAATAGATATCAAGGACTTAAAGGGAAATGAAGTAAAACCGAAGCTCCTTACCGTCAACTGGGATATAACCAGTGCGCAGAAGGGTGGATATCCGTTCTTTATGCTTAAGGAGATATACGAGCAGCCGGATGCCATAAGGAATACTGTCGTTCCGAGAATTTCAGACGGGCTTCCTGATTTTACCGAGGATGAGATAGATGATGCGGTATTTGAAAATTGCACAAATATAACGGTTGTTGCCTGTGGAACTGCCATGCATGCAGGTATGGTGGGTAAGCAGCTTATAGAAAAGAAGCTTAGAATCCCGGTAATCGTGGAGATAGCATCAGAGTTTAGATATAAGGATCCAATCATAGATGAGCATACTCTTACAATCGTCTTATCACAGTCGGGTGAAACAATAGATACATTAGAGGCACTTAAGCTTGCAAAATCCAAGGGTTCGAAGGTTTTATCAATTGTAAATGTAAAGGGTTCAACCATAGCCCGTGAAAGCGATTATGTGCTTTATACACATGCAGGTCCGGAAATTGCGGTTGCAAGTACAAAGGCTTATACTGTTCAGGTTGCGGCTATGTATCTTATTACCTGCAAGCTTGGACTTGTAAAGGGAATCCTTACCAAAAAGGAGTCAAAGGAGTTCATAACCAAGCTTATGAATACTCCAAATATAATAGAAGAAACACTTAAAAATGCCAATAACATCAAGCGTATTGCCAATCATATCAAGCTTGCTCCGGATGCATTTTATATCGGAAGAGGTCTTGACTATGTAATGAGTCTTGAGGCAGCCCTTAAGCTTAAGGAGATTTCTTATGTTCACGCAGAGGCTTATGCAGCGGGAGAATTAAAGCACGGAACAATCGCGCTTATAACTGAAAATGTTCCTGTAATTGCTCTTGCAACCCAGGAGGATGTATATGCAAAGGTTATATCCAACATAAGAGAGGTTAAAGCAAGAGGCGCTTATGTTGTATTGATAAGTATGGATGAAGAGGTTCATGATGATAAAATCTGCGACAAGCATATAAGAATACCAAAGCTTGACAGTGAATTTACAGCATTTGCGACAGCAGCAATACTTCAGCTCATTGCTTATTATACATCTGAAGCAAAGGGACTTGATGTTGATAAGCCTCGTAATTTGGCTAAGTCAGTTACTGTAGAATAAAAAGTGTGATACAGGGATGTTTTATAAACTCACTACTGTATATAAAAATGTACACGCATGGCACGTGTTACTTAACGTTATGCTTAGCACATTTTTATATACAGTCTATGTGAGATAATAAGTAATGATTGTCCCTGTTACACATAAATGAAAAAGGAGGAAAAAAATGGGGTTATTTGATAAGAAATTTTGTGATGTATGTGGGGAGAAAATCAGCCTTTTGGGAAACAGAAAGGTAGATGACGGAAATCTTTGTAAGGATTGTGCCAAGAAGCTTTCACCTTGGTTTTCGGAGCGCCGTCACAGTACGATAGAGGGAATAAAGCAGCAGCTTAGCTATCGTGAGGCAAACCGCGAGGCAGCAAGCAGATTCCAGACAACCAGAACCATTGGTGAAAACTATAAGCTGTTTATCGATGATAATAATCGCAAATTTACTGTTTCACGTTCAAGTAATTTCGTAGAGGATAATCCGGATATACTGGACTTTTCTCAGGCATCCGGCATCGACCTTAAGATTGATGAAAGCAGAAGAGAATTAAAGAAAACAGTGGATGGCAAACAGGTAAGCTACAATCCGCCAAAATACGAGTATTCATATACATTTAAGGCGAAAATATTTGTAAATGGCAATCCGTATTTTGATGAAATGGATTTTTCCATAAGCAACGGTTCGGTAAACACCGGTGAGCACAATATGTCAAATTCAGCTGTCAATTCGGGCTGGACAGTCAGCACCTCATATTCGACGGACAGAAATTTGGAAAAATATTGTAAATTCCTATTCAAACTTCCCGTTTTTCATCTTTCGGGAAATTAATTTGACAAACTTTAAGGGGTTGTCCCCTATATGTTATAATTATCATTCTGATACAGGTATGCTTGGAAAGGACATACTGCTATAAAAAAGAATGATAAAAACAACAAAAGAAGGCAAACTGGTAACAAAGGCTACAAAATTCAAGACTTGTTACCGGTTTAGGAAAAGTCAAAGCAATAAGAGAAGGCAAACCGGTAACAAAAGCTGCAAAAAATCAAGATTTGTTACCGGTTTAGGAAAAGTCAAAATCACGTTTTTCATCACGCGCAGCGTGTCGGCAGGATATGGGTGTAGCTGCCGGTAGATAAATTAAACGGGTGCGAAATCATATATAGGTCTTTAGAAGGACCATTTAGAGACGCGTTCACTTAGCGAAATATAATGAAGAAAAAGGAAAAGGAAGCTTTTACATTTATGTAAAAAAGCTTCCTTTTCCTGATTCTGAAATTATATTGAGGTTAGTGAGCCTGCGTCGATAACGGAGCGAGAGCGTGTCCTTCGAAGACCTTATATATGATAAGCACCCTATAGAAACTACATCAGGTAGTTACACCCTCTATATCCTGCCGACCCTTGCCCGACAAACCGGAATTTAGTTAAGCGGTGCACTGCATACCGAGCAGTGTCCATCCGGAGTTGGTGTCATTGTGCTGCCGCAGTATGGGCAGGTAGCTGATGCGACACTCATCTGTGGAGCCGACTGCATTTGTTGCTGTGATTGAAATTGCTGTTGCTGATATGATTGTGGTTGAGACTGCATTCCATTCATCTGCATCTGCTGGCCCGGCTGCATTCCGTTCATCTGTGGCTGGAAGCCCTGCTGCTGTGGCTGCATCTGCTGATTGTTGAGATATGCCTGAAGCTGTTCCGGTGTTCCTGTAGCCGCAATAGCTTTTAACTCTTCAACTCGTCTCATATTCTCTGTTGCCTGTATAAGAGCTGCATCCTGTGAATTAAAGCCCGTCTGGTTATATGGATTTGCCTGGGATTGCGCCCCTGCCTGCATTCTCATGCTTTCAATGGCTTCCTTCATTTCGTTACCGATGTTGATGTATTTGTAATATTTTTCCAAATCGTTAAATTTTAAGGTAAATGCACGGGGGCAGGGATGATGACTGGTTAAAAACAAAATGCACACATATTACAAGTA
>JAFUGL010000136.1 GCA_017469405.1 Lachnospiraceae bacterium
GGTTAGTGAGCCTGCGTCGATAACGGAGCGAGAGCGTGTCCTTCGAAGACCTGATATATGATGAGCACCCTTAAGGAAACCTACTCCGGCAGTTACACCCTCTATATCCTGCCGACCCCTACCCGTATAAACCGGAATTTAGTCTATCTGGCGGCATTTTGTTTTAAGATACGCTTACATTCGTACATTCTGTCATCTGCTATACGCTCTGCCTGTTCAGGATCACCTTTATCATAGTCGTAAACTGCATAGCCGTAAGCTATCTCGAGCTTAACCGGCGGATTGTTTTTTTCATTATATGCTGTATATTTTCTGATAAGTTCCTCAGATGCTGCAGAAGCCATTGCCTCAGCCTCAAAACCTTCTATAATACCTATAAATTCATCACCACCAACACGATATATATCGCCATATTGTCCAAAACTTTGTGTGATGGCGTTTGCTGCACCTATGATGTGCTTGTCTCCTTCCGTATGACCATAATTATCATTAACCTTTTTAAGATTATTTACATCAAATTCGATGAATACACACATGCCATTTTTCTTTTTGGCAATTACAACTTCACGCTCACTAAAAGCAAGACGGTTATATAGTCCGGTAAGACCATCCAAATGCGCAAGACGGTTTTTCTCGTCAGCATCCAGACTCTTCGCACTTATGTGAATAGATTCTCTTACCTCATGGAAACCAAGTATTGCAACAAATATAAACAGACCGATTCTGGTAAATCTCGCTGTGTCTAATGATTTTGTCATGTAGTAATTGGCAAAATCAAGAAGACCCGATATCATAAGCACAATAAATGCCGTAAGCATGGTAAGCACACCGCTGCTATTATAAACCTTTCTTTTAATCGAGCTTATGATAAGATAAATAATTATGATAAACCCTATAAGAATATTGATATGGGTATATATCAAAATATTATGATAATCCGTCATTCCGGTGCTAACCATTATAACGTTCATCGCAAGATTGATACAGGTTAATGCCGCAGATGTCCATATAAATACATTTTTAAAGCTTCTCGTAAGATATGCTGTAAATGAAAGCGCAGGCATAGGAAGAAGTACGAGGGTGAAATGCTCCACCGCCCTTACCGCTGCCGAATTACCGGTAAGAAGCATAAATATCTTGGTTCCGCCATTGGTCCACACACTCAAAACCATTGCAAGTACACCAAGAGAAACTGTCTCTATAGCTCCTATATTGGTTCTTCCAAATGTAATGCCAAATACAACCAGCACCACACCAAACATAAATATCAGGAAACATATGGCAAATCTTGGCGCATAAGTGATAACTACATTTTTAACATAGCTCCATGAATCGCCGACCTCCATATACCTAAACTGTGTCCATCTTCCCTCGGTATTTAACGCCGTAAATTCAATCCTTAATCTTCTTACGCCATTAAATGAAGGCAGCTTTACTGTATGTATGTACTCTCCGTAATAATCTCCGTAGAGTCCACCTAGTTCAGGATGAAAATCATATATCAGCTCATCATCCATATAAACATAAAATACAAGATTTGTAGTTTCAAAGCAAAGTGAATTACCGCCTATCTCCCCTGCTATAGCATCTCTCTCAATAATCCCGGACTTATCAAAATCAAGCTCAAGCAGATCACATGCTTCTCCATCATCATAGCTCCATCCTTCGCTAAAATCCTTGGTTTCCGCATATTCATTTCCTACAAAATCCATCTTGAAAATAAATAAGCAAGCAACCCCGATAAGAAGTATGGTGGTTGTCAAAACCCCTAATGCTATAACTATTTTTTGTCTTATCGCATCTTGTTTTAACATATTTCTCCCCTATACATATAAAAATACTCCAAAGACAATCAACTAACTGTTACACATACAAGTAACCGAAAAATGATAATATTACGCAGTATGTTATATAATTTTATCACTTTTTTGATAAAAAGAAAACTATAAATTGCATAAAGAGACAGGGGACGGTTCTCTGTCTACCGGAGAACTGTCCCCTGTCTACCTATTTTGTCATCACTATCAAAACAATATGTTGACAATACGCTCTATGAGTCATAAAATATTGTATTAGGGTTAAGTTTATATGTTTCAAATTTATGTACCATATGTCATTAATCCGAAAGGGGAGAAAAAATTGAAGAATAATCAGCCTTCCGGCAAAGAAATTCTTAAAGCAATAGGCACCAAAAATATCGTTGCGGCTGCAGTTATATTTTTAATTGCTATAAGCATAATATCAGTTAACTTCGGAATTCTTTACAAAACCAAAAAAGACAATATTATAGATGACAACAAGCATAAGGCAGTCGAATCAGCACAACAAATCGACAATTATCTTATAACCAGTCTAGATACGATAAATCAAACGGCTTACAAGGTAGATAATTATCTGGATAAAGGGAGCTCATCCGAGGAGATTCTTTCCTTTCTCGAAGAAGAATCACAAATGATCATTGATTTAGTTGATAAGAATTCTACCGGTATATATGGATATATAAATGGTGAATATCTGGATGGTTCAGGCTGGGTTCCCGATGCGGACTATGTTCCGACCGAACGCCCATGGTATATACAGGCAGTAGAAGCAGATGGAGAAGTAGTTCTTGTTGATCCATATCTCGATTCACAAACAGGCGCTGTAATGATGACTATCGGAAAGCTCCTTTCTGATGGCGAAGGTGTTATCGCTCTTGATTTAAGCCTTGAAAATTTACAGGAAGTCACTTTAGATGTGGTGGAAAGCTCACAGGATTTTGCTATGATTCTTGACTCCACAGGCGGAGTTGTCTCCCACAGTAATATAAATGAGCTTGGTAAAAATTATCTCGAACAGACTAATTCTCTTGAGAGTACTATAGCAAAGGAAATATTTAAATCAAAAAAGACTCAGTTTGAGCTTAACTACAACGGAACCAATTACATAGTATTTACAATAAAGATACAAAATGACTGGTACTGTGTATCGGTAATAAACGGCACACAGATTTTCAAACCGCTCAATACTATATTATTGCTATCATTATTAGTAATACTTTTATTTGCAGTTGTAATAATACTTATATTGTTTAATATTTCATCCAAGCATATAATTGCAAACAGACTTAACCAACAGCTGGAGTCCATGTCACACATATATGTATCCATGTACGATATAGACCTTACAACCAATACATTTTCAGAGATCAGCAACTCATACTCTAAAGTGGCTGAAATGATTGGTAATACAACCGAAAATGCAAAAGGAAATCTATACAGCGTTATGGAGGTTCTTTCTTCCGAACGCTCAAGAAAAGATCTTTTGGAATTTATTGACCTTGATACTTTAGATGAGCGGCTTGCCCACTCCAATACCATAACCATGGAATACGTAAACGACAGGGATTTATGGTGCCGTGGAAGATTTGTGGTTTCCAAGCGTGACGCAAATGAAAAGCCGGTCAGAGTTCTTTGGATGGTGGAGGAGATAGATGCGGAAAAGCGCCGCCAAGAAAGACTTCAGTATCTGTCCGATACAGACCGAATGACAGGTATAAACAATCGTGGCTCCGGTGAAAAGAAGATTAAAGAATTAATATCCGATGGTCAGGGTGGTATGTTTGTACTGCTTGATGTAGATAAGTTTAAATCCATAAATGATACTTACGGACACAGCGTAGGTGACAAGGTTCTTATTACACTTGCCAATTGTATGCAAAAGGCTTTCCGTGCAAATGATATTCTGCTCCGTCTGGGTGGTGACGAATTTGCAATTTTTGTTCCGGACGTACATAATAAGAATGCCGGAGAGCGTATAATACAGCGATTTATTGGTGTTATAGAAAACACTAAGGTACCTGAATTAAATGGTAAAAGCTTTAATATAAGTATAGGCGTTGCGTTTTATCAGCACAACGACTCCTATTCCTTTGAGGAGCTCTATAAGAGAGCAGACAGTCAGACCTATATAAGTAAAAAATATACAGGTAATTATGCGTCATACTATGATGCAGAAAACAATATTGATTCTCCATAAATGTGTCATGGAGCGTGGTCCTTGTCACATGTATCTTTTGACTATAAAAAATATGCACACATGGTACGTACTAATTTACGTCATGTGTGCATATTTTTTACATCCTGAAATACATCCGGACACAATTATTATTCTATATTCCAACCACCATTAAAACAAATAATAAGATCAACAGGTGAGCCTTCTATATAAAGTGGCACCTTATATATATCTCCTACTGAAGATATCTTTGTTTTTTCATTTTTCATTACCGGTGAGTTCGTAACCTCATTGACATTATTATTACTAAGTGAAGTAATGAATAATCCGTTATTTACATTTAACAACTCACATACAACATCCATGGTTTCATAGTTTAAATCGCTGGCTCCAAGTGAAATACTATTTACAAATCCATCAGCCATTGCCTCAAGACCTTCCTTATTTCCGGCGAAAGCAGTAAGATAACTGTTGTCACCCTGCAGGCTCTGTGCTGCAATGCAGTCTGCCTCATATTCTGAAAGCTTTTGAATTCTTTCCATACGGAAAAATCTATCTACAAAACGAACTATATTTCTTGAAGTCAGATATACATATTCTTTAACCTGCATAGGTATGGATGAATCCTTCAAACATATAGGAACTATCCTATCTACATCTCCTGATTTAACTGCATCAAGATCTGTATTGGTAAGATGTTTAGCCTTTCTATAGGACTGCAGATGCTCTTTAAAGCTGTCCATATCCATGAGACCACTTTCGATAATGGCTTGAAGATAAAGTAAATAGGAATCTCCCTGTTCATCCAATAAATCAGCTACATCATCTTCTGTAAGATATCCCTTTTCAATTGCAATATCTCCAAATTTTTTATCTTGCTGCTGCTGTAAAAGATTAACCTCTGCTGCCTGTTCTTCAGTCATAAGACCGGCTTCTACTGCCAAAATACCCATCTTAACTTTAGAATTCTTTGTAGCCTCAAGTAATCCATAATAGTATTCTTCAGGTATGATTCCCTCATCCATGAGATATTTTCCAAAATAAACTCCAAACATTTAGTAACCCTCTTTTGCAAACCATAATTGTCTAAAGTATCAAACATATATATTGTATCACAAGTTATAAAATTTTTAAATATCTGTTTGAGTAAAATTATATCATTTCAATCAATGCATCATATATTTCCTTTGCCACTGCCAGCTTGTATGCAAGTCTTGTCGGCTGTGGCTCAAGCTCAATATAATAAGCTTCGATTTTATCATATATGTCTATGGCATAATAAACCTGCCCCGGATTGGATGCATCCGGATTGGCCGGATCAACATTTCCCATAGTTCCTGTAACTCCTATTCCTATATTGGATTTAAATGCTTTTTTACAGGCTTTTGCCATAGATATTGCTGTTTCTTTAGAATAAACTGTATATTTATCCAAAATCTCAGCAGGTACTCCCTGCATAATCTTTGCCTCATTGCAATAAGTAATAAATGCCCCTTTGAATATTGAAGATGAACCCTCTGTATCAGTTATAAGCGAAGCAATCTGACCGGAGGTTGCCGACTCCATGGTTGTAATAGTTATATTTTTTTCAATTAAAATTCGAGTCAGTTTTCCATAATCTTCACGAATAGACTGTTCGTCGTATTTTTTTGACATGCCATATTCCTCTTAAATATATATAATAATTATCTTAATTTAAAAACTCAAATCTTATCATATGATACGATATGTATTAGATATGTACACTACATAAATCCATAATCCATTCAGCTCTCGGAATAATTTCAATCCATGACGCGGGCATTTTCTTAAGTCCGTAGTAAAGCCCTGCCAATCCACCGGCTATGGCAGCCACTGTATCAGAATCGTCTCCAAGATTTACAGCTTTAAGCAAGCCTGACTTAAAAGTATCAGTATTAATTATCGACCATATAGCTGCCTCAAGCGAATCAACTATATAACCACTACTTTTTATTTCATTTTCCGGTATTAAAGCAAATTCTGAAAGATCTTTAAGCCTGCTATAATAATTAAGGTCAGTTCTATTATTTATATCTTTTTCATAAAAATTAAATCCTCTGTCTATTCCTTTTTGCAGCCTGTCTGTAAGACTTCCTTTGCCATCCAGAATTTCACATACACAAAAATAATATAATCCACAACCTATCTTGCTTCTTAAATGATTATGGGTAAGTCCCGAAATCTCGTGAATTATTTTAATAGCTGACTTATCATCTATTTTTTTATAATATGCATAAAGACATGCCGGCATAATCCTCATCAAAGAACCATTTCCATTGGATCGCTCATCTAAACCTCCACATGTGTATACATCCCTTGTCCTCTCATATTTTTCAATTGCAACAGAACAGGTTATACCCATATCAAAAGCTTTTCCATAAGGTGTATATGCTCCATTTTTATACCAGTCAAGAAACCTATCCATTATGTCTTCAAGATTAATTGTCCCAAAATCATGTATACTCGCAAGTGTTGCAAGAGTCATACTGCTATCATCAGTCCATGTTCCTGCCGGCATATTGTAGGTGCCATAGCCCTCCATATCAGTAACCGGACCACGTTCCTTTATATCCTCCCGACGCATAAACTGCACAGGACAGCCAAGTGCATCGCCTATAACTACACCCATTATAGCATCTATATAATAATTTTTATTCATAAGCTTTGTTCCTCTCCTCCTTCGATGCCCCAGCAACTTGTTATATCATAGAATTACTGCTGTCATCATCCGAACACCTTGCCGCATCCATCGCTATAGCCACCATAAGTGCCGGCAGCTCATCAGCATCACTTGCTATATCCAACACATAGGTATCTCCCCATTTGAAAAGCTGTTTTGATATATGCACTACAAGCCTTGATTGTTCATACACATCATAATTCCACCGAAGAAAATCTCCCTCTAGTCTCCAACCCTTATAATCAACATTATATCTTGGGCGAAGCACTGAAAACTGCTTTTTAATTATTCCTTGAGAAAATCCATTTATTGTAACCTCAAACTCCTTAAATATACGAAGAACCTTTTCCTGAATTAAACCAACTTCCCGACCTGTCATTTTGTCAAACACATGAATTCTGTGCCCTATGGAGAAAAAATCAGCTTTAACGTAATACTTCGGATTGCCAAACTGATCATATACATCATATGTATCTGTCCACGAAAAAACCTTTTGTTTTATAAGTAATTGTCCCATTTTATGAATTCACCCTTCTTACATGCCATTATTTTTTCTTTATTTTTTTAATACATCTAAAAAAAATTGGAAATCCCATCAGTAGTTTTACAAATTCTCTTTGATTTTTATATTGTACCCATCTCACCTATCGGTTCGATGAAGTTATTCGCAAAATGTCGATTCACGCAAGCGTGATCGTCGCTTTGCTCATTATATCACATATGTTTATAAATATGAATCTTCTTATATAAATCTTAATCAGGAATTTGAGGAAATAAAAATGGGAAGCCTTGATTTAAAAGGCTTCCCAGACCTCATCTGCTGTTTTTGACCACTTTTTCGACCACTTTTCTGATTTCAAAGCTTCAATAGGTTTTGTTGTAATGTATTATAGCGTATGTGGGGTGAGGATGCAAATAATTAATTTTTCAGACAGCATAATGGCACAACATAAACACCATTCTCCATCTGATATGCAACCTTGTTCTTCGTGACCACCATCAGAAATGCCGGTTTTCCTGTTCTTTCTTGATCAATGTCATCAGCAATTTTGATAAGGTTGTCAGCAGCTTTTTTAATATCATCTTCACCGCCGAGCTTGACCTCTATCAACGCCCATGAACCATCATTAAACTGGATTACAGCATCCGCTTCTCTTCTTTTTGAATCACGGTACTTATAAACATGGGCACCTATCGTATCAGCGTATACCCTGAGATCATGTACAACCAATGATTCAAATAACAATCCGAAAGTTGTTATATCCTTAAATATACCCTCCGGAGTGATTCCCAGTGCAGCGGCACCAATTGAAGGATCAGTAAAATGTCGTGTCTCCTTTGTTCTTATAGCGGTTCTGCTTCTAAGATTTGGATTCCATGCAGGAAGTTCTTCAATAACATACAAATTCTTTAGTACATTTAAATATTTTGCAAAAACATCTTTATCAAATGTTTCATCACCCCCTGCACAATCCTCCAGAAGTGTCGTATCAGCTGCAGCTATAGACACATTTCTGGCATAGGAACGCATCAGCTTTCTTGCTTTTTGCTCATCTTTCTTGAGCGGAATATCTTTCAGAGAAAAAATATCATCTGTTACAACAACTTCGTAATAGTCTCTTGCTTGTGCCAAAGAAACATCTCTGTCCTTGCCTATCGCAACCGGCCAGCCTCCTCTACATATATAATATGCATAATCATTTATGTCCTTTTTTGACATAGCCTGGGAGAATTTGCCGTTTTTTAGATCCTGCAATGAGACCATACCATTACTATCCCCGGTTTCATAGAGTGACAGAGTTCTCATCATCTTCCGTATGATTCTGCCATTTCCCGTGTGTCTACTTTCCTCATCACCTAAATCTGATTTTGTCTTGTCTGTAACGCTTCCGGTTAGAATGTACTGCCCAAATTCACCGGTTTTATCCACTTCGTACTTCACCTGATCCCAAATAAATGATACATGCTGCCATTCATCAATCAGTATAGGTTTTGGTCCATAGTTTAAGAAATGTGTCGGCGATATCTTTGCCAATTCTATGAATTCATTTCTTGATTCAAGAGGCATCAGATCAATAACAGTTTTTGCATATCTGTTCGCCGTTGTTGATTTTCCACACCATTTAGGACCAACAATCACCAAAGCCCCCTTGCTCTTCAAGGTAAACTCTACTATTCCATCAAATAATCTGCTTATATATGCTTTATCACTCATACCTATATATTCTCCATTTCACTCTACTTCATTCACAATAGACATCCTTTAGATATACTCTTTGCATTTAACCACATTGCGCAAGAGCACCTACGAATGCATAGGGGGGTACGTCTTAAGTCTTATATTTCCTTAATATTTTAACCCAAATCGGAAGAAAAATCAACTTTTAATCGGAAGAATGTGAGATTTTGAATCGGAAGAAAAATATATTTTTAATCGGAAGAATGTGAAAAGCTCATACTATCACTTAAAATTTAACGTTAGCGATTTTGTCTTTTTATCAAAAACGCTAACGTTAAACCTGAAAATATTGAATTTTTATTTCGTTCTTGCAGAATTTAGTTACTCTATGTTCTGATATTCTCCATATAGTAGACATTTCACTACAAAATTTCATATGAACACTCATCCTCGTATCTATCATTTCCTACATTATAAACATTCGGAAGAATATGAAACTTATAATATTAGCTTTAGCATTAAATTATTTTTAATTTAATTCTTACTGTTAATCATATATCTTCTTGATTTTCCGTCTCCTTTTGCCAAAATTTTTCCATCTTCAGCCAATTCCGAAAGAATAACCCTTACACGTGCCGAGCTAAGTCCTATATGCTCTCCTATTTCTGCTGCTTTACTTTCGTCTTTGTCCCTAAGAAAATCAAGAATTTTTTTCTTATTTTCAACTGTTTTTGCAGCCTGTCCGTTTCTGCTTGTTTTTTCTGCTTGTTTTTTCTGCTTGTTTTTTCTGCTTGCTTTTTCTGCTTGCTTTTTCTGCACGTTTTTCTCATTAGAAGCAGAAATTCCTACATTTCTATACAATGTCACACGAACTCCACCACAATCTTCTTCAAATAATGGTGCTTTCATTCCAGCGTCTTCAAAACCTTTTTGAATTTTAAGAATACCTCTTCCCCAGCTTTCTATAAATCCTGCTTTATAAAAAACAGAAGCAATATTTACATTTCGAGGTTTTGATGAATGTTGACCTAACAGTTTCTCTATCGACATATCATATGGCAATCCGCCATCATTCCATATTTCTATTCGATCATCCCATACCTTCATCTGTATATGGGCACCCGAATAATCTTTATGAATTATAGCATTAAATATTGCCTCTCTTAATGCATCCTCAGGAACTTCCAAATCTTCTATTCTCTGAAGTCCCTCATAATGAATCGGAGAAATGAGATATTTTGACTTCAACAGTTCAACAACACGGTCTGCCATTCTGATCAAATCACATTCAACACTATCCTGAAATAGTAAATCCGTATCATCTTTTCTAAATCTTCCAATCCGAAAATAAGGTGCTGATACAAATTTCTCTGGTTTCTTTCCAAACAAAAGAAGGGCTGCTTTCTTTATCTGTCCTGATTCATTAATAAGATTCAAATTATCTAATACTACTTTCACATCATCCGATACAGCTTCTTTTGCCATTCTCTTGTTCGCAACTGCAATTCTTTGAAAATATGCCACCGCTTCAGGATTGATATCATCTAATGAAGCTCTTTCATCAACCATATCATCCCATGTCATACCTAACTTTTTTAATAGGAAATCCTGTAATGCTTGTCCTCTTAATTCCTGTTTTGTACTACCGGAACGATAATGATAAACACCCTTGTATGCAATAGGCATATTTGACTTGGGTACTACAATCTCAATATATTCAATTCCATCTTTCTCCTGAAGATTAACATCAGCAACTATACCCAGTAAAGTAACAATCTTATTTGGAATCTCTTCCATCAAAGATTTTGTATCCTTAAGTCCAACCGGAACACCATTATCATTAATTCCAATATTCAGTACTCCTCCTTGGGCATTTGCAAATCCACATATCCATTTTAAATATTCATCTCTCCAGGACTCTTTCCATTCAATATTCTGGTTCTCAGCCATAATACTTCCCTGCCTTCCATAGTAAATACTATCATACAGATTTTTAAACAGCAAGATATATACAGATAAATCGCTTTGTTCAAACCGACATTTTCATTAATGAATTCCAAATTATTTATAGTTATCAGGAGTATATTATCCTTAATCTTAACAATTTATATAATAATCCCATCCAAATGATCACACTCATGCTGAATAATCTGTGCGACATATCCTGAAAACTTCTGCTTTTGTTCCTTAAAACCTGTATCCATAAACTTTACTTCAATATCCTTATATCTCTTGGTTTTCCTTTTCCCTTGAAGCGAAAGACAACCTTCCTCCGTCTCATACTCTCCATTTTTACTTATTATTACAGGATTAATCATTACCAAATCAACTATTCCCAAAGACACAATAATCGTTCTTTTCCTGTAACCTATCATATTTGCAGCCATACCGACACAACCGTCTCTATGTGCCGACAGGGTATCCTTTAAATCCTGCACTACCTGCATATCATCTTTGGTCGATATTTCAGATTTTTGTCCTAAAAATATTATGTCTTTTACTATAGGTTTTATCATAATCTTTACCTCTTTTGGCTACATATTATAAATGAATTTCGGGAACTCAGTTCCCAAAACGGTACAAAATCCAATCAAAAATCACAGATATACAGCCTTATCCTCCTCAACACAATACATAGACTGCTTTCCTCCTAAGTCTCTGTGTGCTCCACCTGAATCTATGCAAATGTACTTATTTCTCCTGTAAATCTTATAAGAATTACCTTCCAGGAAGATAGTAGGTCTATGTCCAACCACCATAAACTTATCCAGCATCTTAACAGGCATGCTGTGTATATCACCGGAACACAGGAAATTGAAATCATTATCTGCATAGCCTGCCTCGATGGACTTAATTACATTGATTGTGTCATCATCATTTCTAACTAACACATCTGCATTAAGCCCGGAATGTGTCAAGACCATCTTGCCATGCACAGGACTTTCAATCTCCAGATATATCGGAAGGCTTTTCAGAAAAGAATTCAAATCAGCAATCTCCTCTTTACTCATCTTTTTCATAGCTTTGAGCATAGGTCCTCCACCATAGCCTTCACTGAGCCATACAGTTTCTGACAGCCTGCCATCTATGTACATTTCGCAGAAAAGCTCATGATTGCCTTTAATCATATATACATTTTGAGGAAATGAAACCATCAGACCTCTTACCTCATCCAATAGCTCCATACTCTGACTTCCCCTGTCAATAACATCTCCGAGTATGTAAAGCTTATCTACCTGAAAATCCAGATCTTTAATCAGCTTATCAAATATTTTCTTTTCACCATGCATATCACTAATTAAATATGTACCCATTGCATATTCCTTTTCTAAAAATTCAATTTCTTAATTATCTCAAGCGTTTTCTCATCCTTTTTCCCACCATAAAACTTATCAAGGACAGCTTGGAAAGTCTTATCTTCCGGTGCTGCCTCTGCAAATAATGTCATGGAAGAACGAAGCTTCAGGTTATCCGGCGAACCGAAAACCTCATATGCATCATCTGTATCTAATCCTAACAATACATTTGATATCTCCCTTATATTCTTACCAAGATAAGGATGATTTAAAAAAGCTTTTGCCTCATCCAAGCTTTTAATGGAATATTTATGGGATGTCGAAGTCATCCCCAATCCCACTATCTGCGGAAATATCCACCACATCCAATGAGACTGCTTTCTTCCCTGTGACACCTCAATATATGCTCTACTGTAGTCTCTTTGCTGTTCCTTTACAAATCTTTCTAAATCAAAATCCATATTCAAGTCCTTCCTTTACCCTGTCATTATCCATTTCATGCCTTGTGAAAAATAGTATAACCGTATTCTCTTGAAACTGTCAAATACCTTGATTTTACATTCAAACGCAATTGTATTATCAGTTATAAACATCCCATCCGGCAAAGTTCTTGTGCCCTGATGGTATATATCTTTATACTCTTTTATAATATATGTCTGCCACTGTCCGTCTTCGTCCTCAAAC
>JAFUGL010000022.1 GCA_017469405.1 Lachnospiraceae bacterium
AAAGAAAAGCAATGACATATCCGACTACGGCAACCAAAATGAAGCAACTAAAAGCGATGCTTCAGATGACGTATCGGGGTACGGAAGCTTAAGGGACAAGCTCGGAACGGATAAGATAAACTGGCAGGAATCCATTAATGTAAATGGGGTTAATTACCATATCAGTATTATTTATGATGTACCTGAACAGGAGAATGTTCCGGTATATATTGCAGAGAGTATCGCTAATCTTGATAATAAAGAAAAAGAAATTGTTGAAAACATTTTTGGAGATAATTATGACGAGGTGCATAAGATTATTAAAGAGGGAGATGTTTCAGAGCATATATTTATACAATGGTTTAGTGAAAGTGAGCTTGGCAATGATAGTGATTCGAACACGAATCCAAACGAATATTTTGAGGAAGCATTAAATAAGAATGACTTTTTTGATTCATGGAATGAATTTGGAGATTTTTCACTTCATACATATAAGGGTGTTTATGATGGAACAGAGTATTATGCGTTATTTTCAAGATACGAAAAATTAAATTATATTGTGTTACATCTTATAAAGGATGATATAGCCGGTTTTATTGGAGATGATTCAATTATAGATTACACTTATTATGATAGCAACGATATATGGATTAGCGGAGTTGATTCATCAGGAAACAGTTTGGATAAAAGCATAACCTATAATGACGAAGACAACATTGCATATGCTGATAAGGAAGGGCTTATGCAAAAGGTTGCTGCTTTTTCAAATTGTGTTGTTGGAGGAAACTATTATGAACCGGTTGAAATAGGAGATTTGGCGTTTTATGGATATAATTATAATGGCTTATACGGAACAGATATTATAAAACTGGATGGATATACATATGATCTCATAAACAATATTGATGATTGGCATTATGTTTACGATCCTAAAGATCTGAAACCTAATTTGAAGGAACAAACGCAAAATACGGGAGAAGCATATTCAGATGGATTTAAATATACACAAAAAAATTATCGTGGTTTAGGGCAATCCTGTGATATATCCTCGGAAGGGATAATTTATGCTTGTATTGGAATTTTTTATGACAAAATAGAGGTATATTCAGCAGATATAAATATGCTTAATTTTGAAAATATTAAAGAAATTGTCAGAGAAAATATCAAAAATGAAGATGTTCGCAGTAATGAAAATTCAAACAATATTAATATTGATAAAATTGAGCTTTATTATTGGCCGATTCAAAATCCGGACAATCTAAAGGAGCTTATGATGATTCCGGTTTGGCGAATATATTCAACCACAAAAAGCTTTAGTATGACAATTAATGCAGTTGATGGGTCCCTAATTTCATATTAGTGGGTTTTGTTTTAAATCAAAAATTCATGGATTAAAAAAGGAGAGAGTTTGATATGAATAAAATACACCGTAAAGCCATAGCAATGGGTTTGATCACATTAATAATTACATCAACCCTTGCCTGTGGCAAAAAGAACAACGATATATCCGACTACGGAACCGAAGCGGTTGCTTCGCAGGAGGATGCAGACAGCCAAGAAGTAAAAGCGAACGAGTTTGGAAGCTTATCCGATAAGCTTGAAACAGAAAGGATTGATTGGCAGGAAAGCTTTGAGGTCGGTGGAACAAAGTTTAATGTGAAAATAAATTATGATGTACCGGATGTCGGAAGTATTCCAATATATACCATAGAAGCTGTATCTGATATGCAAAAAAGGGAAAAAGATATACTGGATACTCTGTTTGGAAATGATTATGAAGAGGTTCATGAGGAGCTTATATACGGAGATAAGGATGTTTTCGCACCGGATTATCCTCTAAAGTCACATCTTTACACAGAGTATTATATATATAGCGGAGATACAATTGATCCTGATGTAACTGAAGAAACGGTTAATTCATGGACAAGCTTCAATGGCTTTGATCTTCACACCTATAAGGGCACTTATGAGAATAAAGAGTATTATATTATTTTTTCAATGAATCCTGAAGCATATATATTTGTAATGACGCTTCTTCCTGTAGACATAAAGGAATTTATGGAGGATGATTCTGTTATGGAGTATTACGAATATTACGGAATGGAATTTATGGAAGATGAAAATGGCGGACACTCGGAGTTAAAGGACGATTCTTCAAATGTATGTATAAAAAATAGGGATAAATTACTTGACGAAGCAGCCGGCTTTTTAAATGAAAAGCTGGATGCATTTGGTACGGTAGCTCTTCTTGCCCAATATATTAACATTGAAGATACGCCTGAATCTTCAAGTATAGATTTTGAAAATGTATTACCTGATGAAGACGAGGCAATAATTGCCCAGTTAGAGTTTGTAAAAGAGGATGGCAGTAAATACTTTGATGGATATCCGTTTTTTATCAGTAGAGAATCATACGGTTTACCGTTTCTTCTTACCGGTTCCGGTTTGGAACAAAAGGATTCCATATCCGGAGGCTATGAGGGATATTGGATTGATATATGTTCAAAGGGGATTATTTACGCCAGACTGGATGAAGGCTTTTACTATGCAGAGCCATCCGTAAATGATACGGCACTGCTTGATTTTGAAGCGATAAAGGAGGCTTTAAGGGAAAATGTAAAGCAAAGCTTTGATACATCAAAATGCAGTGTAACTGCCGTAAACTTTAATACGCTTGATTTGGTTTACTATCCTGTAAGCAATCCGGATAAACAAAAGGAATTTACCTTTGTACCGGCTTGGGACTTTTCGATGTCACCTTATAACATTAGAGTTGTAATAAATGCAGTCGACGGCTCGCTTTTATATATAGGGTATGAATAGTTTGTCACATAGGGACAGGCACCTTGTCACATTAACATAAGTAAAATAAACTGCGCATAAAAATGTGCTAAGCATAGCGTGAGCGTTAGCGAGCTATGCGTGTACATATTTTATGCGCAGTTGTGTTTCGTCAAATGTGACAAGGTGCCTGTCAAGTTTTATGGGGTGGTGAATATTCCGTAATATTCATCACCTTGTATTATATAATGATTATATGAATTATTGGAGTTTTCTTTCGTATCACTATATGTGATTATTTCTATATCATCGTCTTCCAAAGGAAGAGTGATATGATAATTATTTATGACATCATCGCTTATATCGGATACCGATATTTGCTTTGCAGTGCTTTTTATAGATGGAAGATATGAGGTATAATTTTCCTTTCCGGTTGCGATAGCGCAAAGAAGTTCTCCTCTTTCATCTATGATAACTTTGTGGCTTTCGGTATTGTCGTATCTTGTATAGGTTATTTCCCAATATATGGCGGCATATATTCCAAAGGTTGTGTCGAGGGCTTTATAAGGGACTGCCCGCCAGGTGTACCAGTTTTGATACTCCGAGCTTATCTTCTCGGGATAAAGACCGTCGTTATATAGCGCAAGAATATTGTCGGAGGCCAAAAGATATGCATCGTATTCGGATATGCTGCATTCCTCTTCCGAAGCAGGTGAAACATTGCTTTCCCAGCTGTTGGTTATAAGCTGTAACCGTTGATATGCGGAAAGCTGTCTTGAAGCACTTTTTACCACTGCTACAGAAGGACCGGAATAGTATTCTGTTGGTACGACATTTACCTTATCTATATTTTGATTCATACGGTTGTTAAGTAAAAGTTTAGGTACATAAACCGACGCGCAGGCAGATATTATACATAAAGCTATTACAAGTATGTTGATTAAGTTGTTACTTCGATTAACAGTTTTTTGGGATTTTTCTTCATTTTTTTTCATAGCTTGTCCTCATATAATTTTTATTATAAAGCTTAATTTCAATATCCTATTCGTTCATATTTTTGCCATTATCCTCCTCATATAATTTAAAGCTAATTTTAAAGGTTGTTCCGACATTAGGGGTGCTTTCGATTTTCATATCCGCATCATGTCTGTTAAGGATAAGGCTGGCAAGGGATAGTCCGAGTCCGGCACCGCCCTTCTTTCTCGAACGGGATTTATCTACCATATAAAATTCGTCGCATATACGGGACAAATCCTTTTCTTCAATTCCGACACCAAAATCCTGAACAGTAAAGCAGTAAAATTCCCCTTTTTTATCCCCTTTAAATATAACCCTGCTTCCTTTGGAGGAGGCTTTTCTTGCATTATCTATCAGGTTGATAAAAACGGTTTTTAAAAGCTCTCTGTCACCTGTGATAATGCCCTGCTCAAATTCATATTTTAAGCTTATGTCGTCTGAAGATAGTATAGGATCTACACTGTTTACTATATCATTTCCGAAGGAGACGGCGGAGATAGGCTTTTTATCTATAGTGTTGGACTTAAGGTAGATTAAATCAAAGAGCTTCATCGACATATCCTCAAGTCTTTTTCCTTCAGAGAAAATGTAATTAAGCGCCATAAGCTGCTGGTCCTCATCCAAGTCGGTAGAACGCATGGTGTCTGCATAGCCGATTATTGCGGTCATAGGAGTTTTTATCTCGTGAGTAAAATCGGCAACAAACTGATCCCTTCGCTTTATCATATCATTTAATTCATCTATATGTGTTTCAACAGAGTCTGCCATCTGGTTGAATTTATCCGACAAAAGAGCAACCTCATCATGTCCCTTTATGCTGCTTCGCTTGCTATAGCTTCCACGTGCAAAGGCATCGGTAACGTCGTTTAGCTTTTCCAATGGTCTGGTAAGGAAGTAGCTTATAATATAAATAATTAAGGTAGCAGATGTAAGGATGATAAGAGAGAGACTTCGGTAATCATTTATACTTTTTTTCACAAACCGCTTAAGACCGGTTATATCTCTTCTGGTTATGATGTTGAGGATACCTTTGTCTATTTTACAAAAAGAGGCTATATAGATGAAAAGCCTGCCGTCCTCTTCGGTTATAATATAGTTTTTAATATTATTATCCACCTGTAATATCAAATCATCGGGGATAATTATATTTTCCTCGCTGGAAAATACCTGATTACCCGAATATAGTATTATGAGGTCGGAGGTATCGCTCATCATTCCTGCATATACCTGTCCGGATATGGAATCAAGTTCACGGTCCAGATTATACCTTGGACTGTTGATTACCGAAAGAAGTGAGTATTCAATTGAAGCTTCCGCAAGGTTGTTTTCCAAAACAGCATTTTCAATCTGGGTATCAAGAGCAAGGTCATAGCTTCTCTTTAGTATGACATATCCTACTGCAAGCAAAACAGCCGATAACAAAAGCATATTAATGATAAGCACTTTATATCTGAATTTCATTTTTATTTCCTTTATTCTGTCAGACGATAGCCTGCGTTATAAATGGTCTTAAGGTCGTTTTTTAAGTCAAGTTTTTTTCTTAGTCTCTGTATGTGAAGGTCAAGGGTTCGGGTTTCGGAAAGCTCGTCACTGTAGATAAGCTCTGGCCATACCAGCTCATACAGCCTGTCACGGAACAGAGTGATATTTTTATTTCTGATAAATACGACCAAAAGCTCAAATTCTTTAGGAGTGAGTGAAACAGCAGTATCCCCTTTTTTTACGATGTGGTTTTCCGTATCAACGGTTATATCCTTGAAGGTCAGTATGCTTTCTGTCTTGTTATATCGTCTTAAGACGATATTGATACGGGCAAGAAGCTCGACTATCTCAAAGGGCTTTACCAGATAATCCTCGGCACCGGAGGTAAGACCTTTAATTCTGTCATCAAGGGAAGCTTTGGCGGTTATAAAAATAACCGGAATATTCATAGGTCTTATATATTCCATCAGCTCATAGCCGTTAATTTTTGGAAGCATGATGTCAAGAAGTATTAGATCAAAATTATTGGTTTCAAGCATATCGGCCGCACTTTCACCATCATAAAGGGCAGTGCATTTATAGCCTGCGCGGGTAAGATTCATCACAATTAAATCCGATATTGGCTTTTCATCCTCAACTATAAGTATCTTTAACATAAAACTTACTCCTTTTTTGTATAAGTCTGCGTAGGAAAATAATAGTTTTATTTGCTGACTTATCTTAATTTAAAAATCAGGCTGCAGTCTTACATGCATATTATAACCCAATATCTATATTAAAGTTAAGATGTATCTAAAATGTTTCATAATTTTTGAAACAATTTTGATACAAAGAGGTTATATCATAAGGTTGTTTGTAAGAGAAGACAAGTGTGTCAAGAAACAGGTATATGACAGAGTAAGGATGTGACAGGGCATGCGCACCGTAACATAAGGGCAGCACACTGTCACAAAGGTTGATTATATAAGGACGAAAAAAAATATGAAAAAAATATCCTTAATTATTTTTCTTTTAAATATATGTATTCTTTCCGGTTGTACTAATCAAAGTAATGAAGAACTTGTACCGCCGCAGGATAAAAGCTACACGCCGGTAATTCATAATACGGACTATGTGATAAAGCAGGATGTTACTCCGAGTGTAGAGCTTAAGCTTAGTCTTTTGGATTATGAGGAAACCGGATACAGAATAAGTCAGAGTGAGTGGAACCGGGTAAACGGACAATATATGCTTACCGTGGATAAGGTATGGGTTAAATCCGGTGATGAGATAAAAGCAGGGGATTTACTCATTTCATTTTCTTCAAAGGAGCTTGATGATAAGCTTAAGAGCTATGAGGATAAAAAAGCCAAAGACCTTCTTGCGATTGATCACTATAAGCGATTGTCCGGGATAGATGCGTCTTATGATTACAAGTCCGATATAGAGCTTTTAAATCAGGATATAGCCATAGCGGATGCTTATATATCCGATATTAATTCCCTGTATGATGAGATAAATATAAAAGCTACATCTAATGGAATTGTCAGCTTTGTAAGTCCGTATCTTTCTGACGGATATATTATCACTGGTGAGGTGCTTATCAAGGCATCGTCAAACAGTAAGGAATATGTCTGTGAAACAACGGAAGACCTTGGGCTTAATGTGGGGGATGTCTTTACTGTCGAAAATGATATGACGGCATACGAGCTTTGTATAAAGGATATTGGTTTTGATGAGGGAAAGACAAAAATATATTTTGAACCCTTACCCGGAAGTGAGAGTGTCATTTCGGAAAAAAATCTTACAATAATCATAAAAAAACAAAAGATTAAGGGTGCACTTTGTGTTAAGTCCTCTGCGGTATTTGAGGAGGACGGACAATACTTTGCTTACAGATATAAAGAGGATGGATTAAGAGAAGCGGTTGAGGTTACGATTGGCGATTATATGGATGATTATGTGGTTATAACATCGGGACTTTCAGAAGATGATGAGGTAGAGCTATGGGATTAGGACGAATTAAGAACAATAAAATACCCGGATTTTTGTCCTGCCTGATTATCCTTTCCCTTGGTATAACAGGCTGTGGTACTAAAAAAACAGAAGAGACTCCGGAGCTTTTGGAACCTGCTTCGGAGGTTACATTTATTCGCCCTGTTTCGTATAAATATGTATCGAATCCGGAATGCCTCATGGGAGTTGTTGTGCCGGATAGCAGCTATGTGATAAGTGAAAAGAGCGTGCTTATAAAAAGCATAGAGGTTAATATCGGTGACATTGTAAGTAAGGGAGATATAGTCGCCTACGGGGAGGTCTCGGTTTATGAGGATGAGATAAAAAGAAAGGAAGAGGAGTTAAGTCAGCTTGAGGCTGCGAAAAAAAATGAAAGCATCATAGCTGATGAAAAAATAAAACAGCTTGGTTACAAAAAGGCAGCAGCGGAATATGTGGGTGATGCGGAAAATGTATCCGGATTTGATAAGGAGATCAGCATAGAAAATGAAAATAAAAGATATAGTGAAGCCTTAAAAAATGCAGCCATAGAGGAACTATCCTCGGATTTAAAAAAATTAAAGGAGGAGAAGGAAAAGCTGGTATTTACCGCTACCTCGGACGGAAGAGTTACATTTATAAAGGATTTATCCGCCACACCGATAGCAGGAGTAAATGAGGCTATTGTTGTTATATCCGACTTTGATGATTATTATATAGAGATTCCGAAGCTTACCATAGATAAATATAAATTCAAGAACTACACCGAAAAGTATGCTTATATAGACGGCAAAAGGGCCGGTATTTCCGAGTATGAGTATAGCAGTGAAGAGGTAAGCTATGCCACGTCAAACAAAACATATCCCTGTATGAGATTTAAGCCTGACAATGAAAGCTTAAGCAAAAGCTTAAATGTGGGAGACAACCTTTTAATTTACTTTGAAAAAAATGAAACAAAGAAGGTTTTGGCTGTCGGACTTGATTCGGTAAATAAGGATGAATCGGGAGCCTTTGTATATGTGTGTGAGGATAAGGATGATAATGATTTTGAGCTTATAAAAAGGTATATAAAAACAGGAGCAGAGGGAAGCCATTACATCGAGGTAACAGAAGGATTGTCCGAGGGGGAGCTTGTCTATTATTCGTCCGATTCGGTGGTACCTCTTTCGTACAGTGAGGAAACTATAGTAAGAGGTGAGTATAAGGAAAGCTATAAAACGGATATCGTGGTGATGTCTGATAATGATGTGAGTGTGGTTGCGGCAAAGGATGGCGGAGTTGTATCAGACATTTACGCAAGTGTAGGTGATGAGGTAGATAAGGATAGTCAGGTCTGTCTTATCGATACACAGGCAGGACAGGCAAGACTTACGGAATTAAAGACTCTTATGTCGAGTGCGGATACCGAGCACGAAAAGGCGGTAAAGGAATTTGACGAAAGAGAAAAAGCTTTAAATGAGGAGCTTGCCTTATATGCAGGCATGGAGGTGCCGGTTGCTTCGGAAACAGATGCACTGGAGGATTATCTTTATAAGGATGAGGAGATAAATAGCGAGCTTGCCGTACTTTCAACCGAAAGAGCCATAGAGGCATCCGCGTATGAGAGTAATAAAAAACTGCTTAATGATGAATATATTGCGCTTAATAATATGAATAACGGAAGCGGAGGAAACATTTGCTGTGCTCCCAGTGAGGGAAAGATAGGATATATAAATGTATCAAAATCGGATATCGTAAATAAAGGCGATTTTATCTGCTCCGTAGTAAGACCTACGGGAGATATATATAAGGTAATGATAAGCAGCTCCGTTATGTCCAATCAGGACGGAGTTTCGGCGGCCTTGGGCAGCAGGGTAAGTCTTTATATCGACGGAAAAAAATATGAAACTACATGTGCCGGAAAAAACGGATACAACGGAAGATATTATATTTTTACCGAAGGTGATAAGCAGTATGCAGCTTATATGACACCTTATAAAAGCGGTACAAATGAACAATTTTTTATAAGACTTGATGAGGATACTGCCGGGGAAATTGCAGGTAATGCTTCAGAGGATAAAAATGTAACAGCCGAGTTTGATAAGCTTAGCTTAGACGGTGTGATTGCGGTACCGACCAAAGCCATATATCAGGAGACGGATAAGCTTTCGGGTGGAAAGGCTTATTATGTATGGATGCTTGAAAATGACATGATAGTAAAAGAATATGTAGAGACCCTTAACGGTACGGAGGCAGATGGAAAAAAGCCTGTTATATACGGAGTGGATGAGGGAGATATATTGCTGGTTGAGTAAGAGAGGATAGGAGAATATATGCTTGGTTTTATACTTTTAAAGATGAAAAATAAATATAAGCTTTATACCTGTCTTTTTCTTGGAATGGTTTTTATGCTTGCAACTTTTTCGCTTATTTCCTTTTACGGTAACGGCGCCATGGAAAAGCTGATTAATGACGGCTTTTATGAAAGCTATGAGGAAAACGGCGATTTTCCTGCGGTTTTATCAAGAAACGATATAGTTAAAAGAAACAGTCTTGAAGCAGTTAAGGAAACTGTAAAAAGCTATGAGAATTCATGGAATAAATATCTTAACTGCCCGGTGCTTGCCACGGAATATATCTATACCCTAAAGGGATGTCCTGTTGAGCTTTCTTATAAGGGAAAGGGAGGATATCTTGATATTGCTTATATCGAAGGAGGGGGATTTAATGCGATAGACGGATTAAAGCCGGATGAATTGGGAACGCTTTCGGATGATTTTTATGAATATAATTCTTCGGGAGAAAAAGGGGTTTATCCTTGTGTTATAAGCAGAAAGCTTATGGATTTTTATAATCTCGTGGTGGGTGAAAGGATAACATTTACCAATATCAAGGATGAGTCGGGAAATGTTCTTACGTTTGAGATAGCCGGTATTGTGGAGGAGGAAGGCTTTGATGATTATACATGGTATAAGAGCCTTACGGATATTTCGCTTACAATATATACGGATGAGGCTTCCTTTGACGAGATAGCGGAGGGCTTTAACTTTAATGCCATCGTCTGTGAAAACTATGAGCTTATAGACTACAGATATATCAATCCGCAAAATGCTGAAACGATTCTTGATTATATTGAACAGTTTCATGAAAGAGATGAGAAGCTTGATGAAAATATATCCGTAGTTTTAAAAAATTATATGGTTTCAAGAAGAACTGTTAAAACCATACTCTATGTGATTATCATACCTCTTTTGATACTGATGATTATATTTATATCGATGATTTCCGTAAGGATAGTTGATTCCGAAAGAACGGAAATTGCAGCATTAAGAAGCAGAGGTCTTTCATCGGCAAAAATACTTAAAATGTATGTATTTCAGGTGATATTTCTTTCGTTATTTGCATATGCTTTCGGTATTTTATTCGGTTACGGTCTTTTTAAAATTGCGGGAAGGGTAGACGGATTTTTAAGCATCTCGGGAAGTATAAAGGTATATGATTCATTTACCTATGATGCGTTTATCTATGCCTTGGTTGGTGCTTGTTTTTCCGGGGTATTACAGCTTATTCCTGTAATATTTACATACAAGGATACAGTACTTGACATAAAGCATAAAAAGCTGGCAAATCTTAAGAAACCTGGTTGGGAGAGAGGCTTTGCGGATGTTATTTTGCTGCTTGTATCTTCATACATGATATATGATTTTAATAAGCAGCTTGAAGCCATGAGACTTGATACCCTTTCGGGTAAGGGACTTGATCCGATGATTTTTGTATCATCGACAATTTTTATGGTTGCTGTCGGTTTACTGTTTTTAAGAGTACTCGGTTACACCTTAAGGTTAATTTTCAAATTGTTTAATAAGAGGTTAAAACCTGCAGATTATGCTTCATTTTTACAGGTTATTAGGAACAGGAAAAAGAGCGATGTTATATCAGTATTTATGGTAATAACCATAGCTTCAAGTATATTTAATGCAACGGTTGCGCGAACTGTCAATGAGAATCTTAATGAAAGAATCAGATATAATGTGGGAACAAATCTTGTTTATAAGGAAAAATGGAAGGTTAAGCTTGCCGGTATGGTTCCACCGTTAAAATGGAGATATGATGAACCGGAATATGATATTTACAATAATCTGGTTAAGGAGGGTTATGCAAATGGCGTTACAAAGGTTATAAGGGATGATAAGGCGACGGCACAGTTTAACAATAAAAAGCTTGAGGATGTTACTCTGCTTGGTATAAATACCAAGGAATTCGGTGAGACAGCATTTTTAAAGGACGGACTTACGGATATCCATTGGTTTAATTACTTAAATAATCTGGCAGTAAAAACAAACGGAGTGATAATATCGAAGAATCTTGCCGAGTATTATTCCGTTAAGGAGGGTGACACCATAGGATGCTTACGGTATCCGCCTCCGGAGGCATTGGATAAGGAGGGCTTTACATCGGCTTATTATGAGGTAGTAGGGATAGTGGATGCTTTTCCGGGCTATAAGCAGTATGAAAGCTATGCGGATGAGGATGGCAACATGGTTGAAAAGGAAAGCTACCTTATGGTTATTAATTACGCAAATGCAGTTAGTGTATACGGGATTACTCCTTATGAGCTTTGGATAAGTACGGATAATGCGGATAGGACAAGAAGCTATCTGGATGAAAGGCTTGCGGAACAAAAAAGAGGTAGAGAGTATTATATAAATCTCGATGAGGAGATAGTCTCTATGAACAGCACGGCGGTTATACAGATAACCAACGGACTTTTTACAATTAATTTTTTGCTGTCGATTTTGCTTTCGGTAATCGGATTTTTGATATTCCAGATTACGGAGCTTCGTGACAGGCAGAGCCTTTTTGGAGTTTACAGGGCTATGGGCATATCCATGAAAGAGATTAACCGTATGCTTTTTATAGAGGTTTTTGGAGTGCTTTTTTCCGGAATACTCGCAGGAGCATTTTCGGGATTTATTACAACGATACTTTATATAAGAATTTTTTCAACGGTTTATCTGCCGCAAAGACACAATGTTCCTGTCAGTATCTATACGGATGTGTGGGATTTTATGAGACTTGGAATTATCCTGATAATTACCTTTGCGGTATGCTTTGCGATTATAAGGCAAATAGTTAAAAAGCTTAAGATTACAGAGGTAATAAAGCTCGGAGAGGATTAGGGTTTTTGATATGGATGATAAGGATGTTATTTTAAAGCTTAATAATGTATCCAAAAGCTTTTTACTTCGAAGCGGTGAAAGGCTTGAGGTCATAGATGATATGAGTCTTTCGTTTCCTTTGGGACAGCTTGTGATTATCAAGGGTAGATCCGGTTCCGGCAAGACTACACTTCTTAACATAATGGGAGCACTTGATAATGATTACAGCGGAGAGGTTATATTTGACGGACGTAATTTAAATACGCTTAAGGAAGAAGAAAGGGAACAGATTAGAAGGTGCGAGATGGGATTTGTATTTCAGTCCGTTGCACTTATACCTATCATGACTGCGTATGAAAATGTTGACTTTGCACTTAGAACTGTTGGTATGACCGATGACAGAGAGGATAAGATAAAGGAAGCATTGGAGCTGGTCGGACTTTCAGAGAGAGCCACTCATTTTCCGTTTCAGCTATCGGGTGGAGAACAGCAAAGAGTGGCTATAGCCAGAGCGATAGCTAAAAAGCCAAAAATCATTTTTGCGGACGAGCCAACCGGAGCACTTGATACCATGACGGGGCTGGTTGTTGTTAAGCTTTTTAAGGAGCTTGCTTACCGCTACGGAATAACGGTTGTTATGACAACACATGATGAGGGACTTATGGATATGGCGGATATTCTTATCAATCTTGAAGAGATAAACGCGCGTAAAATTAAGTGAGTGAAAAAATCAAGATTGGAGGAGAAAAGGGATGGTTCTGTGTCTCCAAAAAACAAGATGTATTATAAGGAGCAGGATATATGAAAGGTGAAACTAAAAAAAATATATCAGAAAATGTTTCGGTTAAAGATATTCAAAAAGAGGATGAGGTTAAAAACATAATAGAGTGCGATAATCTTGTCAGGATTTATAAAACAGATGAAACCGAGGTAATGGCTCTTCAGGGGCTTGAACTTAGTGTGAAAAAGGGCGAGCTTATGGCGATAATCGGTAAATCGGGAAGCGGTAAGTCAACCCTTCTTAATATAATCGGCGGTTTAGAGCGGCCTACTGTCGGTAAGGTTTTGTTTAATGGAAGGGACATAAGTACATTTTCGGAAAAGGAGATAATAGAGTACAGGAAAAAGAGTATAGGCTTTGTCTGGCAAAAAAGCATACTTAATCTTATGCCTTATCTTAATGTGATTCAGAACCTTGTGACTTATGCAAGGTTTAACGGGATGAGTAAGAAGAAGGCCTATGAAAAGGCACTTGCTTTACTTGAGAGAGTAGGAATAGCAGATAGGAAGGAAAGCTTTCCGCTTGAGTTATCGGGTGGAGAACAGCAAAGAGCAGCAATTGCCATGAGTCTTATGAGTGATCCCGAGATACTATTGGCAGACGAGCCAACCGGCGCAGTGGATGAAAAAACAAAGGACAGGATACAGGAGCTTTTCAGGTCACTCAATAAAGAGCTTGGAATTACAATCATAATAGTAACACATGATTTAAGCCTTGCGGATAAGGTTGACCGTGTGGTTATGATATCTGACGGAAAGATAAGTACAGAAAGGGTATTAAAGGAAGAATACAAAAATAAGTTAAATGAACTTGAGGGATATGACCTTGAAGCCCTTAAACTTAGCGGCAAAGAAAGTCATGACGAATACCAGCTTCTTGATAAGGCAGGCAGGATTAAGCTTTCGGAGGATATGCTTACGGCAGCCGGTATAGATACAAACCGGGTTAAGGTAAGTGTGGTTGATAAAAAGATAGTCATATCGTTGGATGAATGATATGTGAGAAAATATATGACAAAATATGAAAAGTATGTTAATTTAAGAGAGGAAAGATGAAATAAAGGAAGATATGATATTATAAAATATATACGGAAAAATGAGTGATAAAATAGCAAATAATAATCGGATAGAATCAATACAAATAATACGAATAATTGCTGCTGTTGGAATATATATTCTCCATACCGGTTTTTTTGGCGGATATGGGGTTTTTGGAGTGGAGATATTTAATGTAATAAGTGGTTTTCTTTTTATGTATACATCCCAAAAAGGCATAGAATATAGAAATGATTTTTTAAAGAAAAAAATTATAAGATTAGTTCCTGTGTATTGGTTTTATACGATTATGGCATTTGTTTTAATAAAGATTTTTCCTTCCTATTCGGCTATAGTTGATACCGATGTAAAATATTTGATTAAATCTTTATGTTTTATTCCGTTTATAAATTCCAAAGGGTTTGATTTACCGGTTTTTGCACCCGGCTGGACACTTAATTATGAGATGTTTTTCATAATTATATGTTTTATCTCATTATATATCAGTTATAGATTCAGGTCTTTATGTGTGTGCCTGATCATAGCATTTGCAGCTGCTTGCGGAAATATTTTCAGCCTTCCGTATGAACTGCATTATTATTTTTCGACATTTATGTTGGAATTTTGTTTGGGAATCATAAGCTGGTATATTATAAAGTTTTTAAAAAATATAAAGAGTAAAGAAGTATTATTTAAATTAGTTTATGCGATTGCTATACTTGTTTCTTTTTCCCTTATGGTATATTTTGGCAACAGAATAGTAGAATTAAGTGAAAGAGAGATTTTTATCGGTATTCCGGCAATGATTTTCTTCATATCTTTTTATATGTTGTCAAGAAATATTAAGTATCCTCGTTTTATGATATCACTTGGTAATTGTGCTTATTCGTTTTATATGGTTGAATATTTTACTGCAAAGATTTTCAAAGTGGTTACGGATGGACGAAATGATTTTATTAAAATTTTTATTTTGCTTTTGATGCTCTTGATTACATTTATTTTTTCATATATCAGCTATAATATTATTGAGGTTAAATTTACAAATTTATTAAAATCCAAAATTAGAAAGAAAATAAAGTAGCAGGTATTATAATAAGTGAATTACTTAAAACACAAAGTACACCCGAAATGTTAAAAGATATAACATTTGAAGGTGTATTTTGTTTTATTAAGGTTCAATTAAGGTTCATGTTATATTTTATAAGCACAATACAAACAAAACTTTTTAGAGGGAGGTATGTATATGCTTATATTATCGAAAGGCAAAAGAAGTATTTTAGCAGCAGCGATAGCTTTTATTTTTGTATTTTCACTTTTTTCATATACAGGGTTAGGGGTGATAGAAAGCTATGCAGCAGACAACACATTTACTTTTTCTGACGGTGGAATAACCACATCAGCAACCGGAGAGGGTTATTCCATAGAAGGGACAACGCTCACGATTAATGCATCCGGTACATATGAAATAACCGGTTCATGTAGTGAAGGACAGGTGGTAGTAAAAAAAGGAGTAACGGATGTAACACTTGTTTTAAATGGACTTACATTAAGATGTTCAAGTTCTGCTCCGATTGTTATCAAGAAAGAAAGCAGCGTAACAATTGATGTTGAGGGAACAAATACTCTTACGGATGCTGAAAATCCTGATGATGAGAACAGTACCGATGCAGATGTTGCTGATGCATTTGAAGGTGCGGCAATAAAAGTTAAAAGCAACTCATCGCTTGTTATAACCGGAAGCGGTACTCTTAATGTGGATGGTTCAACATGTAAAAACGGAATTAAAGGAGCAAGTCTTTCAAGCATAACCGTTAAGGGCTCTGTTACCATAAACGGAAATGCTGCTAATAATGTACTTGCAAGCGATAATCAGGTTACTATAAATGGAGGAATACTCAATCTGACAAGTATCGGTGGTGATGGAATAAAGGCTGAGCCGGATGATGATGACACTGACTCGGCAGGAAATATAACTATAACAGGAGGTTCCATCAACATTACAGCGGCGGACGATGGTATACAGGCAGCCGGAGATTTGGATATTTCCGGTGGATATATAACTGTTAATTCTGCTGATGATGCCATACATGCAAACAATATCAACGCTAAAGGCGGAACATATACAATTGATGCAGGAGATGACGGTATACATGCAGAATATGATTTGATTATCGGAACAT
>JAFUGL010000137.1 GCA_017469405.1 Lachnospiraceae bacterium
ATTTGAGCTTATTGATTTAACAAATCGATGGCACGTTGTGTATCAGCCTTATTCATATACTTTCCGTTTGTAAAAACTAAATTGGTGTGAAGTTATATGAGCAGTACCCGGCACCCACCTTTGTGCGATAAACCGGAATTTGACATGATAATGAGAATATTTACTGTGTTAAGTGGGTTATAGGTTTTATGTATAGCGCGATGATAAAGTTAATATATTTGATAATTACAGGATTTGTGGTATAATTATGACGAATTTTTGTACTTTAAAGTATGTAAATTGGTGATTGGTGGACAGATTTAGTTTGACTGCAGGAGTGAAAGATTGAAGGTTATAATAGATAGTCTAA
Source organism: Lachnospiraceae bacterium (assembly GCA_017469405.1). Taxonomy (GTDB): domain Bacteria; phylum Bacillota; class Clostridia; order Lachnospirales; family Lachnospiraceae; genus Coprococcus_C. The sequence continues at coordinate 350 of JAFUGL010000137.1, forward strand.
TTTTAATTGGCATAGTTGTAATGGTTTCGAATATAGTGCGTTATGCTATGTTTGTACATACAACACATGATGTTCTTTCAAGCGGAAGTAAGAGAGACCGGGCATGGAAGACAATTGCATTTGTGCTTTTGGTATTTTTCCTTTGTGGATATATATTTATAGTTGTTGCAAGTAAGCCGGATTTAATGATGGCGATGATACTTTTTGGAGGGAGTATATTTGTTGCGATAGTTCTCACTCTTATGTTTAATCTTCTCGAAACGGCAAAGGCTAGAAGTATAGATATCGCTGAGGTATTGGTTGGCGTTATAGATGCAAGAGATCCAAATTTGAATGGTCATAGCAGACATGTTCAAAATATCACTATGTTATTTTACAAATATCTTCCAAATTCTGTTAAAAGTGATATAAATCCTATTAGTTTGGAATATGCTGCACTCATGCATGATGTGGGTAAATTAGGTGTACCGGAAGCAATTCTCAATAAGCCCGCAAAACTTGATGATGATGAGTGGAAGATTATGCGTTCGCATCCAAAGGTAGGTGTGGAAATATTAAAGCCATTACATACCTTTGATCACATAGCCAGTTGGATTTTGTATCATCATGAACGCATAGATGGAAAAGGATATTATAAGCTGCCGGGAGATAAGATTCCTCTTGCAGCGAAGATTATTTCTATAGCTGATACTTATTCAGCTATTACTATGCGTCGTTCTTACAAGGAGCCTCGAACTCATGAGGATGCTCTAAAGATTATGAAAGAGGTTGCAGGAAAACAGCTGGATGCAGAGCTTTTGGAATATTTCTTTAAAATTCCGAAGGAAGAATTAGAGGTTTGCATACCTGAAAAAGTAAAATATTAAGAATATGTATGATAAAATATGATATGAGAAGATATTCTGCTAAAAGAAAAACTTCAAATGAGTATTTTGTGATAAAGATAGAAGGAATTAATAGTTAAAGTAATATAAAAGAGGGTATTTATGGAATTTACGATGATTGAAACAGGATGGCTTTCTGTATTGCCACCCCTTATTGCAATTGTGTTGGCACTTATAACAAAAGAAGTTTATTCGTCACTTTTTATAGGTGTTTTTTCGGGTATGCTTATATACAGTTTCTGTAGTGGAGGATCAATTATTTCAGCTGTGGCACTGACATTTGATATGATGAGCTCCAAGATTGCTGATAATGCTTATATGATTATTTTTCTTGCATTATTGTGGGCTGTAGTTATGCTTGTTTCAAAGTCCGGCGGAAGTTATGCATACGGGCAGTGGGCAGGAAAAAGAATTAAAAATAAAAAGGCTGCTTCCTTTGCAACCTCTTTGCTTGGAATACTCATTTTTATAGATGACGGTTTTAACTGTCTGACTGTAGGTACGGTAATGAGACCAATTACAGACAGGCTTCGTATATCAAGGGAAAAGCTTGCATATATCATAGATGCAACCGCGGCACCGGTTTGTATCATAGCTCCGGTATCCAGCTGGGCAGTGGCAGTGGCAAGTGAGGTAAGCGAGACAAATGGTTTTCATACATTCCTCTCAACAATTCCTTATAATTTCTACGCCCTTATGACGATTTTTATGGTATTTTTTATATGTTTTACCGGAAAAGATTTCGGACCGATGAAGGCAGCAGAAAACAGGGCAAAACAGGAAATATCTGAAAAGGAGAATAAAGATAAAGCTGTAAATATCAACGGTAAAGTAATTGATCTTGTGCTTCCGATTCTTGTACTTATAGTATGTGCGATTTTGGGTATGGCATATGTAGGAGGATTTTTTGAAGGTGTAAGTTTTTCTGAGGCAATAGGATATAATCCGACAGCTGGACTATCGCTTGGTGCATTTGCAGGTATTATCTGTGCAATGGTGCTTTATCTTCCAAGAAAGCTGATGAAGCCAAAGGAATTTATAGAATGTATCGTAAATGGAATAGGAAATATCGTACCACCGATGTTAATACTTATTCTTTCATGGACACTTGGTGGGGTATGCAGACAGCTTATTGGCACTGGAGTATTTATATCGGGTTTTGTAACTACAACTAATCTTTCATTAAAGCTGTTACCGTTTTTAATTTTCATAATTGCAGCGATTATGAGCTTTTCTATGGGAACATCATGGGGTACATTTGGTATGCTTATCCCAATTATAACTATGATTTGTGATACCGATAAGGCTGGGGCTTTGCTTATACCTGCACTTGGTGCAGCACTTGCAGGCTCTGTTTACGGAGATCACTGCTCACCTATATCAGACACTACAATCCTAGCGTCTACAGGAGCGGATTGTAAGCATATAAAACATGTTGAGACTCAGCTTCCATATGCTACTCTTGTGGCGGTTGTCTGTGCTGTTGGTTATCTTATTGCAGGTTTTACATTGTCACCGTGGATTGCGCTTATTGTTGAGACTATTTTGCTTGCAAGTGCCATTATTATTTTCAGCAAATTAGATGAGAATATCTTTAAAAAGACTAAAAACACATAAGGTTAAAGTATATGGAGATCTAACCGGGACTTTATATCGCGTATTTCCTTATAGCAATAGCGCTTGTCGATTTTATAATAGCTATAGCAAGGGGAAGAACAACATTAATAAAGAGAGAAGCATTTTTCACACCGCTAACATGGATTTTAATTATCGGACTGATATCCATGATTATGCCGGTTAGCGCATTTTCCAAGGGGCTATATACATTTTGCATGAACGGTGGAATGATAGTGTGGCTTGTAAGGGAGATATGTAGGAAAAATGATAATATCATAGTAGTATAGGAGTGATTTATGAGAAAATATGCCTATCTCAAAGAGCCATTGAAATGTAATGATATGGACTACATTTATAAGATAATGATTTTTGAAGCTAAAGAAGGATTTTATTTGTTCGAATATTGTAGTTTGGATGCAAATCAATGTTCATTTGATTGTTGTTATACTTTATTAGAGGATTTATATGACGAATGGAATGATTTAATTGATGAGAGAGGCTGGATTGATATTGTCGATCCGTTGCCATATTGTCAACATGATGCATTTATACCTATTCGGGTTAAAGGTCGGGATTTTGGAAGACCGGAGTGGGGGAAATTAGAAACGCTTAAAGATGGAATATGGGTTGAATATAATCCGAAAATGTAATTATAGTAAAAAAATATTTTTGAAAAAATATAAAAAAGTGTTGACATTTATTCTTGGATTTAGTATAGTATGTTTTGAGAGAAGTGCCTGTCTCTCTGTTTGGCATATCCAAATAGAGGAATAGGCACTATTTTATTTTTAAGATATTAATTATTATTAAAGAAAGAGGTAAGGAAAAGCAAATGAGAGAATTAGTAATGACAAGACGAATGAATGTTATTATGATACCTGCCACAAGTGGGTTTGTAAACGCTCTATAGCGAGTACCCTTTGAATGATATGCCGCCGTTTCCGGCGGCTGTTTTTATTTTTTCTTCTTGCATTCTTCCGGTAATGAATCCGACCATGGTATCAGATTTTCGCAAAAATCAGTATTGTGGTCATCC
>JAFUGL010000138.1 GCA_017469405.1 Lachnospiraceae bacterium
ATTTGAGCTTATTGATTTAACAAATCGATGGCAAGTTGTGTATCAGCCTTTTCATATACTTTCCGTTAGTAAAAACTAAATTGGTGTGAAGTTATATTAGCAGTACCCGTCACCCACATATGTGCGATAAACCGGAATTTATACGTTTATCTCTGCCTTAACACCAAGTATATCTGCGTTGGCATCAAGTATAGGCTTTACTACTTCTTCCAAAAATTCTTTTGTCTGCTCCGGTGCACGACCGACAAAATTCTTTGGCTCAAGGATCTTAACTATTTCTTCCTTACTCATTCCAAACGCGCTATCGGCAGCAATCAAATCTACAAGATTATTCTCGTTACCGTACTTCTTAACCTGCTCTCCTGCCTGCATGGAATATGTACGAATCTTTTCATGGAGCTCCTGACGATTTCCTCCGCGCTTTACAGCATCCATCATAATATTTTCAGTAGCCATAAAAGGAATTTCCTTCATGAATCTCTGATAGATAACCTTATCATATACTACAAGTCCGTCTACGACATTTAAATACAAATCAAGGATTCCATCTATAGCAAGGAAGCCCTCAGGTATGGAAATTCTCTTGTTAGCACTATCATCAAGGGTTCTCTCAAACCACTGTGTTGCTGCAGTAATAGCAGGATTTAATGCATCTGTCATAACATAATTGGCAAGTGAAGCAATTCTCTCGCTTCTCATAGGATTTCTCTTGTATGCCATAGCTGATGAACCAATCTGATTCTTTTCAAACGGTTCCTCAATCTCCTTTAAGTGCTGGAGAAGTCTTATATCATTTGAGAACTTATGAGCACTCATGGCAATTCCTGAAAGTACATTTAATACTCTTGCATCAACCTTACGAGAATAAGTCTGTCCGGATACCGGATAGCATGCCTTAAAGCCCATCTTCTCAGCTATCTTTCCATCTATCTTCTTAACTGTTTCATGGTCGCCGTCAAAAAGTTCTAAGAAACTTGCCTGTGTACCTGTTGTACCCTTTGATCCAAGCAGCTTCTGCTGGTCTATCATATACTCTATATCACTTAAATCAAGTAAAAGCTCCTGCATCCAAAGTGTAGCTCTCTTACCTACTGTTGTTGGCTGTGCCGGCTGAAAATGTGTAAATGCAAGGGTAGGTAAATCCTTATATTTATCAGCAAACTTTGAAAGCTCATTTATAACATTTATAAGCTTGACTCTTACAAGCTTAAGTGCCTCTGTCATAACTATTACATCAGTATTATCACCTACATAACAGCTTGTTGCACCAAGGTGGATAATACCTGCTGCATTTGGACACTGCTGACCATAAGCAAATACATGGCTCATAACATCGTGACGTACTTCCTTTTCACGAGCCTTAGCCACATCATAATTTATATCTTCAGCATGAGATTTGAGCTCATCTATCTGTTCCTTTGTGATTCTCGGATTACCGTTTTCATCCTTCAATCCAAGCTCCATCTCTGTCTCAGCAAGAGCTATCCAGAGTCTTCTCCATGTTTTGAATTTCATATCCGGTGAAAAGATATACTGCATCTCCTTGCTAGCATATCTTTCTGATAATGGGCTGACATATTTATCGTTCATCTTATTTCTCCTCTTAGTATTATTATCTTGTAACTTTGTATTAGCTCATATAAAACATTTATATTATATATTTACCCATACAAATAATATCAACAAAAGACAAGTAATACTTTAACTTAAATAAGTTAACATGTCAACACAGTTGCACACTTTTTCACCCATATCACATCGTTCTTAAGCAGACTCATTCTTCTCTTTCCTCACAAAGTTCTTAAGCAGACTCATTCTTCTCTTTCCTCACAAAGTTCTTAAGCAAACTCATTCTTCTCTTTCTTCACAGAGTTCTTAAGCAGACTTATTCTTCTCTTTCCTCACAGTGCTCTTTGGCAAACTCATCCTTCTCTTTCCTCACAAAGTTTGAGTCCCTTTTCTACAAACCCTCCGCCGAACTTTCTTCTTATCTTCCATGCATATCTGTTTTCGGCATTTTCAAATTTACTTATCTGAAAATCAATAACCTCCGATATCTTCAAACCGTTCTCTTTTTCGGCTTCACCCTCATAATCCTCCAAGCCCTCATAGAACTTTTTCATCTCATATAAAAATTCGCAGGCTGCATCGGCTACCCATAAAGTACGGTTATCCGGAGTTATTACATTTACTGTTTTTAAATCATAGTGTGCTGCATTTTTTGTATTTTGAATTGCAAAGCTCTGCTCCCTGACTCCTACCTCTATGTCAGGAAGAGCTGCAAGATAAATCAAAAATAGCTGTATAAAATACACATCCCTTAAATCAATTCCCCAAGGTGTGAGCGGGTTTAAATCAATCATACGAAGCTCTATATGTCCGACTCCATCAGTTCTAAGCTTTTCTGGACTGTATTTTCCAACCGGCTTTAACCTGACAGGATAATATAACTCTGCCGAGGAATGTATAAGCCCCAAATCGATATATGCCATGATGCTGTCCACATAGTGCTCTATATCACGATAATCAAGCACAAGCGTAAATAAATTCCAATATCCAAGCTCCGAACACCTTGTGCTTCCCATACCATTAAATATATCCTTACCGAGTATTCCTTTTTCAACATAAGAACTGTCTAAAAGCGGACTTGCTGCGGTTATCGCAACTATAATCCAGTTATAGACCTGTGCCTTGCTGGCAAGAGATACATAAAATTGATTCTTGTATGTCTGAAAATCGGATATCTCACTTTCCAAATGAACGCCATCTGAACTTAAATTTTCGCCTCTTGAACGATCCAAATAATCTTTTTCAACATTTGTACTTTCCGTATTATCTAATTCGTTCTTTTTTTCTTTCAAATTAGCATTTCCATTCTTTGCCTCAAAATCTGCCTTAAGAAGTTCATCTGAAAATGAATAATTAAAATGAATTCCGGAAAATGTCATCTTATATCTTCCATATCGTTCTGCAAGATATTCTCTATAAACTTCTTTTTCTTTTTCCTCTCCCTCATACCTTGCAATCGGAATATCTGATTCCCTTGTAATATAAGGAGGGTTGGAAAAAGGCCATAGATACTCCGGATTCGGCAATTTTTTTAAGGTTTCCAAAATTGTTTTTGTATGTAAACTTAACTCTTCCAATGCCTCTTTGGCACTACTTGTAACAGAAGTATTTATCTCAGTCTGATTTTCGCAAAAATCCCTGACTATATTATTATTACCCGGAAAAGGATGTGGAGTCTTGGAAAAGAATCCGTCATGTGTAATTCTAAGACTTTCCTTCTCAAGCCCAATATTACCCTTTAATAATTTTTCACATACATTTTTATTGTTTATATCAAGCATACGCTCTCCTTCTTATAACAAAATCTATCTGCACCCTCGCATACAGGTAAAAACATCTGCGCATTAGCATACTCATATAAGTCAACTTTTCATCTACACTTTCGCATACCCGTATAAGTCAACTTTTCTTCTAAACCTTCGCATACCCGTATAAGTCAACTTTTCATCTACACTTTCGCATACCCGTATAAGTCAACTTTTCTTCTACACCTTCGCATATCCGTATAAGTCAACTTTTCATCTACACTTTCGCATACCCGTATAATTCAACTTTTCTTCTACACTCTCGCATACTCGTATATAAAGTCTTTCATTTTCTGTCCGCTCATAATTCCGTCTGCAAGCTTTCTTGCCGGCGAGATGAGAGTTTCGGCGCGTTCATATATGGATTCAAGATATTTTTCTTCTCCAAAGCCACGCTTAGAAAGTCCCTTTTGGGCAAGATCCAATACATCCTTGCAAAGCACCTTTAAGGCTTCCTTATCTATAAAATCAGGAAGAATTCTTCTGTTCATAATCTTTCTTAATTCGCCCGAGGTATATCCGTGATGATAAAGAACTTCATCATTTTTAAATAGCTCTGTTACCTCATCCAAAACCTCTGACAAGCCTACATGAAATGCCGCAACCGACATAGCCTCCGAAAACGGCTGGCAGCATCCGCTTCTATATTCAATCGTTCCCCTAAATGTCAGGTCTTCAAATTTATAGGTTCTAAGGAACTGAAGGTCACTTTCACCCGGCTTAAACCTGTACGGATGATAAGCACCGTTCTCATAGTACTCTCCGATTATCTCCTGCTGTGAGAAATATTCTGTTACCGGAATCGGATGAAAATGCAGATAGTGTCCGTTTCTCTCTGTACAGAATATGCTGGTTCTGTAGATATATTCCATAAGCTCATCTATATCTTCAGGGAGCTTTTCAAACACTCCTATATTGTGCGGATTTATACCATGAGTACTGTTTTCCCAAAACATATCTCTCATACATAAAACATCCGGCTCCTCATCCATCCATGAATTGGCAAAAAGTATACTTTTTATCGGCTCCAATAATGAAAATGCATCGATAGTCTGTATAAGCTTATCCTTGGTAACATCAAGCTGAACCTGCGATGCACAGGCATACGCACCAAAATCAGGATACTTATGAAAATACATCGGGTACTCCCATCTCTCGGAACGCCTTAGGTATCCCTCCAGCATTTGATATCTCGGAACCGGCAAAAAGACATTTTCATTAACCTTGTATCCCGGATTTATACCCATACCGGTTAAAAGATGCTCATGTTTTTCAAGCTTCTCATTTAATGCTGTTATGTATTTTTTAAATCTGTCCGCAATAGGCGCAAGACTCTTTTCCTTTGCAAATGAAAACTCGAGGTTATTATACGAACAGTCAAAGGATAGATTATCACCCGTAACAGGCTCCGTTGAAGAATACGCATATCCATTTTCATCAAGACCCTGCGGCTCAAATCCAAACTCCTCGCAAAACTCCTTTGTCACACTTCTTGTAACATCAAAATCAGTTGCCTTTCCAGTGAGATTGACAACCGGCATCTCAATTTCGATACCGATATAGTTATCCTTTTTCTTTGTGGTTGGAAGTATATATCTGTTATACAGTGCTTCCTTTAATTCTTCCTTGTTCATATTACACCTCAATTCTTACAGCGATTTATCATCCGCAACAAAACTATCCGATGATAAATGCATAACTTTAACTTTCTGCAAAATCCTTATAGATTTGCATATGATAGATAAAGCTTTTCTATATCCTTTGGATCCTCTACATAAAGGTTTCCATGCTCGCTTCCCTGATATTTCAAATGTGCCCTCTTATATGCAAACAAAGTTGCCGCAGGAACCTTACTCCAATCATTTTTGCCAAGCTTTTTCTCCCCCGGTCTTTGCTCCCAGTCCGACTCATTCATCCCCAGCCAGCCTGCCTTTTCTCCACCATCAAATATAGTCCCCTTTGTAAGCGGTTCGGTAGAAAAAAGTATCATGCTGTTTCCCTGATGATAATAAAGTGAACCGTAAAGATTTGTATGTGCATATAAAAGCTCTCCGTCATAGATAAGCAGATTAAGCTTATTGCCCTTTGACATAGCCTTTATGTTTTCCTCCAATACCGAAAATCTCTCCTTATCGGTAAGAGGACTTTCCTTTTTATCTCTAGCTTCATTTATCTTATCTATGAGATATAAAAGGATTCTTTCACTATCTGTCTCTCCCTTTTGTTTTTTTACATACTCATGCATAGGCTGAAAATCAAAAATTGTGCCGTTATGAATAAGTGTCCATCTGCGACCATCCTTATCAAAGCCTGTAAAAGGATGGCAGTTTCTCAATTCAACATTTCCGATAGTTGCACGCCTTATATGTGCAAGCACCACAGGAGCTGCTATATCCTCCGTAAATCTTTCTTCCAGATAATTACTCTTTGATGCCTGCAGAGTTTCCCTTTCTATATTTGCATGAATTCCGTCCAACAACGCAAGTCCCCATCCATTTGGATGTCTGTCGCTGTGAGAATAAAACTCGCGCAAAAGACTATTAAGTTTAATTTTCTTCGAGCTGCTATATCCAAATATCTGGCACATATTATTCCCTCCCATTTTTATATGATTTAATTTTATTAAATATATATATAATTGTATAATTCTTTTTCAATATAATTCGTTATAGGAAAAAGCTATAACAAATTATATCTTATAACTTCTTTCAATGATATACCTTTTTAAAAATTTACAACAAAAAATGCGCATGCATGGCAGGTGATACTTAATACCATGCTTAGCGCATTTTTTATGTTATCAAATTATATTTTATATAACGTATATCAGTGAAAACAGTCACAAGATATACATTCTAATATTAATTTATCTTATATTTATATGTTGGCTGTGCTTCGTAAGTAGCAGCGTTGTAATACTGACGTCCCTTTGATTCTACAAAGAGCGGATCCCAATATCTTCCGCCGGCATATACCCAGCCATGGAGATTACTACTGTAAAGATAAACATCTCCAAAATTAAGCTCTGCATAAAGATAAGCAAGCGCTGCTGCTTCACCTACACATTCTGCTCCCTGAGCATTCTGGTCACCATATGCATTAATTATATTATTGGCATAATGTGCATCAGGACATGCATAATTATTTACAAAGTTCCCAAACGGATAATCCTTAAGAAGATATGGCCATTTTGCAACCCACTGATAACATTTTTCCTGCTTAACTGCAAGACTGTCATTAGGATTTGTGATAGACTCAACAATTGCTCTTGCATGCATCATCATAGGAATCTTTTCTTTAGCATATTGATCCATCACTGCCGAACCATCATCATTTAAAGTAATACCGCAAGAAGTGCCATCCCTTTGCATTACACCTGTAGTTCTGTCATAGAAGTAATACTTTCCATCTCTTAATACCCATCCGTAATACTTCGTTGTCTCAAAATTATTTACATAATTTGTTGCACCTAAGATAACCAGCTTTCCATTTACGGTTGCATATACATGTGTTATAAATTTACCCGAATTTAAGTGTCTGCTTCCGTCAACTGTTACTGACCATGATCCATCTTTA